>JAFGIQ010000088.1 GCA_016929575.1 candidate division FCPU426 bacterium | reverse complement strand
CGCCTGCGGCAGCCCTGACCGGATGGATTATTGGGAAGAAAAAGGACGCCTGCGGCAGCCCTGACCGGATGGATTATTGGGAAGAAATAGGGCGCCTCCGGCAGCCCTGACCGGATGGATTATTGGGAAGCAAAAGGACGCCTCCGGCAGCCCTGACCGGATGGATTATTGGGAAGAAAAAGGACGCCTCCGGCAGTATTCGCGTGATTTAGTTATTATAGACAGCAATGATAAAATGGTTGATTGACAGCAAAGGAGGAGTTATTTGCATATGACGATAGTTGCGCGCAAACAGATGCTCTCGTTTCCCAATCTGGCGCTCGCCATTACCCAGGATAAGCCAGTGCTGGAAATTCCGGGTCCTATAGGTGAAATGTTAAGAGACGTGCAGAAGCTGGGGGATCTCTCGGGAAAAGAGGGGGAAGTCACGGTTCTGTATCCCCATGGCCCCAAAGTGCAGAGACTGATGGTTGTCGGACTGGGTAAAAAGCGGGAATTGGACATGGCAAAAGTTCGCAAAGCGGTCGGACGGGTGATGAAAAGAGCAGTGAGATTGAAATGGAAGGCCATTGTTTTTGATGTCGAATCTTTTGCGCATAATCATTTAAAGGCGCTTGACATATGCCAGGCCATCAGTTTGGTGGGTTCCATTGCCCAATATCAGTACAAAGAATTCAAACTGCACCAAACCCCGGATGAAAAGCCGGTGGTGGTTGACGTTGCACTGGCTGTAGAAAAAACAAATGCGTGCATTCAGCATGCGCGCGAAGGCCGTGTTATTGGCGAGGCAGTGAATTTTGCCCGCACTCTGGCCAACCAGCCTGCCAATAAATTGTTTCCATTGTCTTTGGCGGAGCAGGCCAGAAAAATGGCGCGCAAGTACGCTGCCATGCGCGTAAAAATTTTACGTCTGCCTGAGATGAGGCGCATGGGTATGGGGGCGCTATTGGCCGTTGGCGCTGGCAGTCAGAGGCCGCCGGTTTTAATTGATCTTTTTTATAAAGGGGGCAAAACCAGCGAGCGCCCGGTGGTGTTCATCGGCAAAGGTATTACCTTTGATTCAGGAGGGATTTCACTGAAACCTTCCAATAAAATGGATGAAATGCGTTTTGACATGAGCGGTGCGGCAACTGTTTTAGGCACGATAAAAGCTGCTGCCCAGCTCAAACTGCCGGTTAACATTGCCGGAATTATTCCAGCTGCTGAAAATATGCCCTCAGGATCTGCCTCGCGTCCTGGAGATATTGTAAGAAGCATGTCGGGCCAGACGATTGAGATATTGAATACAGATGCTGAGGGAAGACTTGTTTTGGCGGACGGAATAACCTATGCCAAGAAGTATAATCCACAATGTATCATTGATTTTGCCACTTTAACCGGTGCGGTGGTTGTTGCTTTGGGCAATGTTGCTTCAGGCCTGATTTCAAATGATTATCAGCTGGCTGAAGAAATAAAAAAAGCGGCTGATGTTTCCGGCGAGAAGGTATGGCAATTGCCGTTATGGAATGAGTATCGTGACTTGATTAAAAGCGATGTGGCGGATATGGCAAATATTGGGAGCAAATCAGGGGCAGGAACAATTGTTGGCGCGGCTTTTGTCGAAAAATTCATCGGGAAGATTCCATGGATTCATTTGGACATTGCCGGCACAGCGTATGGTGATGCGGGTTCGATATATTCAAAGGGGGCAACTGGAGTTGGAATATGTTTGGCACTTGAATGGCTGAAGCAGCGGATAAAGCGAAAGTAAGAAAAGCACTAAAAGAAGGACATTATACAGATAAGTATAAATTCTATTACGTATTACAATCAATACTATAATCTTTTCTCCGCACGAGTATAGTACCCGCAATTTTGTATGCATTTTCACATTAAACGAATAAAAGGGAGTAGATAGCCATGGTGCTGCCAGATTACATGATTCGAAAATTGGCTGCTGAAAAAGGAATGATTCAACCCTGTGCTGAACCGACTTCGGGCGGGGTGATATCATACGGAATTTCTTCGTATGGGTATGACATGAGATTGACAGATGAGTTCAAAGTGTATGCCCCGAAGCAGAAAAAAACAGTGGATCCAAAGGCAATACAACCCGAAGATTTCCTTGATTTTACAGGTAAAATCCTGGAGTTGCCGGCGTTGACTTTTTGTCTCGGCAAATCCTTGGAATATTTTAGAATTCCACGCAATGTTATTACCATCTGTATGGGGAAGTCGACATATGCCCGTTGTGGGGTATTGGTGAATGTAACGCCTTTGGAGCCTGAATGGGAAGGACATGTTACCATGCAGATTGTCAATACCACCCCGGCGTCAGTGAAAATATATGCCGAAGAAGGCATTGCCCAGGTGCTTTTTTTACAAAGCGAGTGGTTGCCTGAAGTATCGTATGCGGATAAAGGCGGGAAATACCAGGGGACCAAAGATATCACTTTATCAAAAACATAATCAGTTTTTTTATCGTCCGCAAAGAGGCATTGCAGGGGTGAATGCCGCGATAGCTGCAGGACCGGTTAAAAGGGAATGACGGGCCAAAGCCCGGGTAGCGTTGGGTAAATAGGTGGAATGCCATCATGTCCGATCTGGTCGTCAAATTGATCCATTTGCATACACTTCCTTTAAAACCGGTATGGACACGTTTGGGTTACCGCGAAAATACGGAAGTGCCGAAAGTATTCCTGGAGAGGATTCAATCCCTGCTGGAAAAACATGTCTATGAAACCAAAGTCAGGATATTTTACCGGGAAAAAAAATACTCGGCCCAAAATGATATGAATGATATTGAAGGATATCGGTTTGCCAGCAGCCTGGTGGCAAAACATTTTGCGCCGGCGCGAAATGTTCTCGTACTAGGTGCTTCTGCAGATCTTGAGGATTATCAAAGATTGCAAGTATTGCAGATCGAGGATATTCAACAGGCGGTCGTGCTGGATGCAGTATTGTCAGAAAAAGCCGATTATGCGTTGGATTTTATTGAAAAAGAAGTGCAGGTGGAGTTAAGACGACGCGGACAACACAGCGGCCGCCGGTTGTCCTGCGGATATGGGGATTTTTCCCTTGAAAATCAGAGGTTTTTTTATGATACTCTGGATTTTAATCACTATGGGATTGAAATAAATGAACGGCATATTTTATATCCGGAAAAAACGGTTACTGCCCTATTACCGATATATCATGCTGGAGAAGGAACATGAGCAATGCATTGAAACGGCTGCTGGCACAAAAAGTCGTCCTGCTTGACGGCTCGACCGGTACCATGCTCCAGAAATATGGGATGCCCGCCGGGACGGCACCCGAGGTTTTCTGTTTGGAGAATCCCGGAATCATTCAGCGCCTGCAGCAGGAATACATTCATGCCGGTTCAGACATCCTGTTGACGCCCACTTTCGGCGCCAACCGCAACAAATTGAAAAACTACCACCTGCAGGAGAAGACCAAGCAGATCAATACCTGCCTGGCGGAAATGACGCTGAATCTGGCCCGGCAGCATCATTGCCTGGTGGCAGGGGATATAGGCCCCACGGGATTGTTTTTTCAACCTTTCGGGGAGATGGCCTTTGAAGAGGGGGTTGGCCTTTTTAAGGAGCAAATCAGCGCGCTGTCCAGCGCAGGGGTGGATCTTTTCATCATAGAGACGCAGATCGATATTCAGGAAGCACGTGCTGCTTTGCTTGCCGCCAAGGAGGCCTCTTCCGCACCGGTTTTGGTTTCCATGACTTTTGATGAAAGCGGACGGACGTTGACAGGCACGGACCCCCTGACGTGCCTGAATATATTGCAGGCGCTCGGCGCGGATGGCTTTGGCCTCAATTGCTCAACCGGACCTGATAAAATGCTGCCAGTGCTGGAGCAGCTGCGCACCAAAGCGAAGGTGCCGCTTTTTGTCAAACCCAATGCAGGTTTGCCGGTGATGGAAAACGGCGACACCGTTTTTCCCATGTCGGCGGAAGAGTTTGCCTCCTATACGGCGTTATTTTGGAAATTGGGTGTAGCCATGATCGGCGGTTGTTGCGGAACCACGCCCCTGCACATGGCGCAGGTGGCAAAGGCGTTGAAGGGCAAAAAGCGGAAAGCCGCGCCCGACGCGCCGTCGCGGGTAATGCTTTCCAGCGCCCGCAAGAGCGTCGCCCTTTATGCGCGGGGGGAAGGGCCGATGCGTGTGATCGGTGAACGCATTAATCCCACGGGCAAGCCTGCCTTGCAGGCGGAGTTGCGCAGCGGGAAGCTGGAGGCGGTTAAAAATCTTGCCCGGGAGCAAAAGGAAAAAGGGGCGGATATTTTGGATGTCAATGTGGGGTTGCAGGGCATTGATGAAAAACAGGTGATGATGAAAGCGGTTTCGGAACTGGCGGTTTTTTCCGATCTTCCGCTGTGCATTGATTCCTCCCGCCCCGAGACCATCGAGGCGGCTTTGCGGATTTACCCTGGCAGAGCGCTGGTGAATTCGCTTTCAGGCGAAGAGAAAAAACTCGCGGCGCTCCTGCCCGTTATTCGCAAATACGGGGCGGCTTTCATCATTCTGCCTTTGGATGATGAAGGAATTCCGGAAACCTTTGCCAAACGCAAGGCGGTTTTGCGCAGAATACATGCCGCTTGCCGGAAAGCAGGGGTGGCGTGGGAGGACGGGCTGGTGGACGGATTGGTAATGACTGTTTCTTCCAATCCCACGCATGCCAGGCTGACACTGGAGACGGTTCGTTATGCGGCGCAAACGTTGGGCGGCCATGCGGTTTTGGGGCTCTCGAACATTTCCTTTGGTTTGCCGGGGCGTGAGTATATTAATGGCGCATTTTTAGCCATGGCCGCAGGGGAAGGGCTTTCTGCAGTCATTGCCAATCCCGGGGCGGACCTGCTCATGCAGATAAAGGCCGCCGTTGATGTGTTAACCGGGGGCGATCCAAACAGCAGGAATTATCTGCGGTCCATGCAGGGCGGAGGGAAAGCAAAGGCGCAGAATGCTGCTGCTGCGGCTGGCCCGATACAGGAGCGCATACAGGAGTGCATTTTGCAGGGTCGAAAAGAAGGCATCGAAAGCCTGCTGCATGATGCTTTGGAGCAACACCTGCCGGCTTTGGAGATCATCAATGCAATCATGATGCCGGCTATTCAAAAAGCGGGGGACTTGTATAACCGCCGCGAGTATTTTTTACCCCAGTTACTTGCCTCTGCCGAGACCATGGAAAAAGGGGTCGGTATGCTGACTCCGCATATCAGCCGCAAAGAAAGGCCGAGCAAGGGCCGGGGGGTTATCGCCACGGTGAAAGGCGACATTCATGATATCGGCAAAAAAATCGTCGCGCTTTTGCTGCGCAACCACGGCTATGAGATTATAGATTTGGGAAAATCCGTCGATGAAGAGACAATTATAGGCAAAGCCCTGGAATACAAGGCTGATTTCATCGGACTTTCGGCCCTGATGACTACGACCATGACGGAAATGCAAAAAGTGGTTGCCTTGGCCAAAAAAAGGCGGATTCCCGTGAAAATCATTTTAGGCGGAGCGGTGGTGACCCAAAAATACGCAGACGAGATCGGGGCGGACGGATACGCTGTTGACGCCGGGAAAAGCGTGGAACTGCTCAACACGTTATTTGCTTCTGCGCAACAGGATGCAAGGGCCAAGGAGGCATAATGGCGCTGAAAAAGGTCTTTATCGCCGCCACGCGCCAGAATGTAGGCAAGACCTTGATGGCGCTTGGTCTGTTAGGCAACCTGCACCAGCAGAAGCGCAATATCGGATACATAAAACCCGTAGGCCAAAGGACCATCATGACAGACGGTTACGAGGTGGATGAAGATGCGCTGCTGATGGAAAAGGTTTTTGCCATGGGGGCGGATTTGCAGGATATGAATCCGGTCAGGGTCGGCAAAGGGTTTACGGCGGAATACATCCGCCATGGCCGAAACGACGAGTTGGAAAACCAGATTCTTGAATGTTTTGCACGCGTGAGTGCAGGACGTGATTTTGTGGTGGTGGAAGGAACGGGCCATGCGGGGGTGGGGTCGGTGTTGGATTTGTCCAATGCCCGCGTGGCAAAGCTTTTAAACACTCCGGTGATCATGGTCGCCCCCGGAGGGGTGGGGCGTCCGATCGACGAAGTGGCGCTGAATTACGTGCTGCTGCAAGATGCCGGAGTGCCCCTGGCCGGAGTGGTGGTGAACAAGGTAAAAATGCACAAATACGAGCGCGTACAGGAGCTCGTGGTTAAAGGGTTCGCCCGCAAGGGCATCCGGGTTTTGGGCGTCCTTCCCTTTGATGACGTTTTGTCCGCCCCGACTGTTGGGGAAGTCATGATCGAAGTTGACGGCGACCTTATTAGCCATGATGTGGACGAAAAGGCCTTGGAACAGCCGGTCAAGCACAACCTCGTAGGCGCGATGAGCGCGCATCAGGCTCTGGATTATTTCAAACCCGGATCGTTGATCATCACCCCCGGGGACCGGGAGGATATCATTCTGGCTGCCATCGGCATGGCGCTTTCGGATGACAAGCGGGAGGAAAGCACGGTTTCCGGCATTGTCCTCACCGGGCATACCATTCCCCATCCCGCTATTTTGGAATTGATTCACCGCTCGCGCATACCGGTCATCACCTGCTCAAAGGACACGTATACCGTGGCGTCACAGATTCACGACCTGATGGTCAAAATAAGCCCGGGGGAGACAGCCAAAATCGAACATGCCATTCAATTGATTAAAGAGCATGTGGATGTGGAATCGCTCTATTCCCTGCTGTGAAGGGAGGGAGTGTTTGGACCATGCCCGTCCAGGCGCTTTAGCCGCCGCCCAAAACCGCCTTGCCAGCAGCGGCATGATGCCACACCGGCAGCATATCACGCAGGGACTGCCTGCCGGGGGGCTATCTTTTTTAGTGCGTGATTTATTTACCCATGCTATAATCATATTTCTTTTAAATCCAGGACCGTTGCTCTTCCCCGAGCAAGCTTCAAAGGAGGTTCAAGCATGGCGAGTCAAAAGACCAAGATCATCTGGATTATTATGGCAGTGCTGGCTATTGCCGCGGCTGCGATTATCATATCCGTCCTTTTCAGGTCCCCGCGTTCCTGGGAACACAAACGCAAAATGATGGTGCACAAATACTCCCGCATGCTGGTTTCCAAGGATCCGGTGCAAAGACAGGAAGCGGTTATGTCTTTAGGCGGCGTGGGTGATAAGTCGGTGGTGCCGCAGTTGTTAAAGGCGCTTAAGGATGAAGACGACCGCGTGCGGGAAAACGCCTTGATTTCCATGCGGGCCTGGGGTGATGCCGCGCATCTGCCGAATATTGAGCCGCTTTTTAAGGATAAGAACGAACGGGTCCGGGCGGCCGCGGTCTACACATATGCCAAACTGGCCAAGGAAGAAAAAATACCCCTGCTGAAGAGTTTTTTAAAGGACACCTCCCCCATTGTGCGTGAACAGGCGGTTTTGGCCCTGGCTACATTTCCGGAAAAGCTGGTTTTGGATGATATTCTCAATGCCCTGCAGGACAAGGAAGTCAT
This sequence comes from candidate division FCPU426 bacterium, assembly GCA_016929575.1. GTDB lineage: Bacteria > Oederibacteriota > JAAXVQ01 > JAAXVQ01 > JAUVAV01 > JAFGIQ01. Next base: position 12,901 of record JAFGIQ010000088.1, on the reverse strand, counting down.
GGTGCGCCGCCGTGTCATTTGGGTGCTGACGAATTTCAACCAGCCCTCCGTGGTGAAGGAACTAATAAAAATCCTTTCCTCCAGCTCCAGCATTTTACAAGGAGATGCGGCGGTAGCCCTGGGACGTATGAAAGTCAAAGAGAGTGTGCCGGAGCTGCTGCGATTGCTGGAAGAAAAACCCGATCTTTATCTCCAGCGTTCGATCATTATCGCCCTGGGCGCCATCGGCGATGCCCGTGCCGAACCCGCCATGATCCGCGCCCTGTCAAAGACAGACAGCGGCACCCGCCGTGAAGTGACAATAGCCCTCGGCCGCATTGCCACGGCCTCGGCGTTGCGGGCATTGGTCCCTTTATTGGAGGACGAGGACGAAGGGGTGCGTGCCACCAGCGCGCATGCCTTGGCTGAAAACGCCACCGGCCAGGATCAGGCCATCGTGGAAAAGATGGTAAAATCCCCAAGCGAGGCTGTGCGTGAAGAAGCGGCGGCGGCATTGGGGCGCATCAAAGGGGACAAGGCCATTGCCCTGCTGACCCAATTGATTGCGGATCCTTCCGAACGCGTGCGCTGGTCTGCGGTGGCCGCTTTTGATGAAGTCGGCGGGGATAAAATAGAGCCGGTTTTGCAGCAAGCCGCTGAAAAAGAAGAGAGCGAATGGATAAAAAAGCACATCCAAAATATTTTATTGAAAATGCAGACCCAGAAAAGAATGGGGATATCGGGCGGCATCGAAAACAGTCCGGATGTTTCGATAGAGGAACGTAAGCCTGCCGATGCCTCCGCTGCCGAGGAGGACCAAGCGGGGGAGGATACAGCTGAAAAAGAGGCGACGACTGCCCCTGAAAAAGCAAAAGATAATAACGCCGACAAAGGGGCGGCAAAGACGAAAAAGAAAAAGCGCTGATCACACCCAAGCGGCGTGCTGAAGGCATTTTGTATTGCGTGGAACCGCGCTGGCATGCCGGCGCGGTTTTTTTTAATGCATTACCGCTCAACGCGCGCTAACCATCGTGCGATATTCTGGCTATACCTGCGGCTGCGGAGGCGGTTTATCGCCAGCGTCTGCAAACAGGAAAAGCAGATACAGTCCGGGAGGCATGCACCATGAAGACCGTTACGCCGAAAACATTTCCCAGTGATCTCGACATTGCACAAAAAGCTCACCTGCAGCCCATCACCACCATCGCCGAATCTTTGGGTGTGCCGGACGAAGCATTGGAATTGTACGGCAGGTATAAAGCCAAAGTCCGTTTGGACATCATGAGCCGGATCGCGGAGAGGCCGTTGGGAAAATACATTGATGTTACGGCCATCACCCCCACGCCTTTGGGGGAAGGCAAAACCGTCACCACCATTGGTGTTTCACAAGCCCTGGCAAAAATAGGCAAACGGGTCATCACCTGCATACGGCAGCCTTCTTTAGGCCCTGTTTTTGGCATCAAAGGGGGGGCGGCGGGAGGAGGCTATTCGCAAGTGGTGCCCATGGAAGACTTTAATCTGCATTTAACAGGGGATATTCACGCGGTTTCTATGGCCAACAATCTGCTGGCCGCCTACATTGATTCCCACCTTTTGCATGGCAATACATTGAATATCGATCCGTTTGCCATTACCTGGCGGAGAGTGGTGGACATTTCGGACCGGGCTTTGCGGCACATTGTCGTTGGCCTGGGTGGGCGTGAAAACGGCTATCCCCGGGAAACGGGATTTGACATTGCCGTGGCTTCGGAGGTCATGGCCATTTTGGCCCTGGCCAAGGATTTGCAGGACATGCGACAGAGGCTGGGCAGGATCGTGATCGGCATGGATCGCAGCGGCAAGCCGGTTACGGCCGAGGACTTAAAATGTGCCGGTGCCATGGCGGTTTTGATGAAAGACGCCATCATGCCCACCTTGCTCCAAACATTGGAGCATACACCGGTTTTTGTACACGCCGGTCCTTTTGCCAACATCGCACACGGCAATTCCTCGATTATAGCGGATGAAATGGCCTTGCGCCTGGGAGAGTATGTAGTGACGGAGAGCGGATTTGGGGCGGATTGCGGTTGCGAAAAATTCATGAATATCAAATGCCGGTATTCCGGCCTCAAACCGGATGCCGTGGTGATGGTGTGCACCGTGCGTGCGCTTAAAATGCACGGCGGCGCTTTTGTGGTCAAACCCGGCAAGGCGTTGGACAAGGCGGTGGTATCGGCTCCTAATGAAGAAGCGTTGTTGAAAGGCTGTGAAAATCTTGAGCAGCATATACATGCGGTCAAGGAACACGGCGTGCCGGTGGTGGTGGCCATCAACCGGTTTGCCACCGATACTGACCGGGAGATAGAAATCATCCGGGTGCAAGCCTTGCGGTGCGGAGCCGCCGCTGCTGTGCCCTCGGAGGTGCATGCACGCGGCGGAGAGGGCGGGAAAGCCCTGGCGGAAGCAGTGGTGGCCGCTGCTGCGGCTGGAAATGATTTTCGCTTCTTATATGCTTTGGAAGATGCGATAAAAACCAAGATTGAAACCATCGCCACCAAGATTTACGGGGCCGCAGGGGTGGAATATCTCTCGGCGGCGGAGAAAAAAATCGCACTATATACTGAATTGGGGTATGGAAACCTGCCGATTTGCATGGCCAAGACCCATCTTTCTTTATCCCATGATCCCGCACTGAAGGGGCGGCCGCGGGATTTCAGGGTTCCTGTGCGTGACATTCACGCTTCGGTCGGAGCGGGATTCCTATATCCTTTATTAGGGGATATGAGAACCATGCCCGGACTGCCTTCTTCGCCGGCAGGGAATAACATCGATTTGACTCCAGACGGTTTGATAACAGGATTATTCTGAGAATTACGCAGGAAAATGTGCTAAACTTAGATTTAGGATAGCAGATGTATCCTTCTTGATATACGGGGACTGTATCCAAGGGGTGGAAGCGGATGCGTATGCTGCGGGCGGGTGTGCTCGGTTGTTTATGCATAATACTGCTAGGGACGGCCCTATGGGCGGCGGAGCCCGCCGCGGATACAGCGCCTTTTGCCAAAAAGAAACGCCAGAGCCTCCCTCCGGATCAATTACGGGCCACCTACCAAACAGAAAAGCTGAAATTGCCACCCCAACCATGGAAAATTCCGGAAGCAACCTTGGATGTCACGGGCGGAGGCCTCAGTCTGTATTATTTAATACCGTATCAACGGGTAAAAAAAATCCTTCCCGGCACTTTGGCGCCTTATCCTGGTCCGGACGATATTTGGTTTCGGGTGGATGTCATTGATTGGTATTCCGTGCGGCCGCGATCACAACCCGGGAAAAAAATTAAAAAATTCGTGGAATTGGCCTATCGTTTTGAGATGCAAAAACAGGGGCGGCGCGGAACCTACCCCCTGCGGATTTATATGGACAGCCCCTGGGCGGTGTTGTGGAGCAGGTATTACGGAGGATATGAAGCCTATCCCCTGCCGCGCGCAGATGTCAATTTTTCACCGGTTCATCATTTTTTCCAATTAAGGCGCGGAAAATTTGCCATCTTGGTTTTGGATGCCGGACCGCGCCAGGGCGTAGGCGCCCGCATGACGGATATTTTCAGCCGGGGTGCGGATTCGGACCTGTGGCTCGGATCAGGGCAGGATTATGTGTTGGCTGACGACTTGGAAAATGTCAAGACCGTGGTCAGGCGTTATGAAACAGAGGTGAAAGCCGCCCAGGTCAGGACCCTGCTGCTGACAGAACCGGTAAAATGGCAGATTCTCCATGAAGACGAAGTGATTATTCCCGATAAAATCTTGGTGCTGGAAAAAATAGCCGGAACCTGGGTGAGCAGCGAAGGGAAGAAAAAAGAACCGGCCGCCAAACCGTCCATGCCCGCCAGCCAAGAGGAAGACGAACAGGAAGTCTTTATGGACCAGGAATGACTATGCCGCTTACCTGCCAGGATGTCGCCGACTGCTTGGATAAAGAGCTGCGCACACAGGATATTCCCGACGCGTCTTTGAACGGGCTGCAGGTGGAAGGAAATCGCGGCGTGCGGAAAATAGCCTTGGCTGTTGACGCCAGCGTGGAAACGTTCCGTTTAGCCATACAGGCGCAGGCCGACCTGGTGATAGTACATCACGGGATTTTCTGGAATCAACCCCGCAGGTTATGCGGGCCCCTGTTTACCAAAGTGCAGCTGCTCATCCAAAACGGGATGGGCCTTTATGCCTCCCATTTGCCTTTGGATTGTCATCCCCGTATGGGAAATAATGCGCTTTTGGCGAAAAGCTTGAAATTATCGGCCAGCAGGCCTTTCGGCCATTACCATGGCCATACTATCGGGATTGGCGGGCGGCTTGCCTCGCCGCTGACTGCAACCGCGCTGGGCAGAAAAATACGGAGTATAACGGGGGCAAACCCCAGGATTTTTGCTTTTGGGAAAAAAAGGATTAAAACCATGGCTATCGTATCCGGCGGTGCAGGGGAATTACTGGAGGAGGCGGCCTCCATGGGCTATGATGCCTTTTTAACCGGCGAGATGTCGCATGCGTGCTACCACACTGCCCGGGAAGAGCATATGCATGTGGTTTTAGGCGGGCATTATGCAACAGAAACCTTTGGTGTCCGGGCTTTGGGAAGGTATTTACAAAAACGTTTCCGGATTCACAGTGTTTTTCTTGATGTACCCACAGGACTCTGAAAATAGCCAATAAAAAAACCCTATATTTAAAAGATAAAAACAGTTTTTTGCGTGCAGGCAATGCCTTTTCCACAGGGATTGTGAATAAATAGTGGTTTTTTTGTTGATTAAATGCTTGATTTTAACCGTCAAATGGTGTTTGATGAGAAATATAATAGGTAAATTGTATTATTTTGAAAGGTTAAAAACTGATGGCCAAAAAGAAGCGTGGATTCTTTATTACGCTTGAAGGGCCGGATGGATCAGGAAAAAGCACGCAGTTTAAAATATTGACAGCGCGTTTGATAAGGAATAAATTTGCCGTTACTCAAACGAGAGAGCCGGGCGGGCATCCTCTGGCAGAAAAGATAAGAGAACTTTTGCTTTCAAGGCAAGATGCTCCGCCTGTTGCTGAAGCTGAACTGTTGCTTTTTCTGGCAGCCCGTGCACAGCATGTCCGCGATGTTATTTTGCCTGCGTTGCAAAAGCGCCGGGTCGTGATATGCGAAAGATTTACTGATTCAACATACGCTTACCAGGCAGGCGGGCGCAGGTTGCCGCCCTTTTTTGTGGAATTGGGAAATCGCTTTGCTGCAGGCGGATTAACACCCGACCTTACTCTTCTTTATGACCTTCCGGTTTCCATCAGCTTGCAAAGGGCTTACAAGGCAAAACAGGGCTATGACCGCATGGAATCCGAGGCCCCCGTGTTTATGGAAAGGGTGCGCCGTTGCTATCGGCGGATCGCCCGCAGAAATCCGGCAAGAGTTAAAATCATTGATGCGAACCAGCCATTGAAAATGGTCGCCCAACAAAGCTGGAATGCCGTGGAGAAGAAGATGCTTCATATTCGGGAGAGGTGCCGTGCCCTTTAGCGGTATGGCCGGACAAACCCAGGCGGTTGCCTTTCTGCGCCGCTCCCTGCAGCACGGCCGCGCGGCGCATGCGTATTTGTTCACCGGCCCCGAAGGAGTGGGAAAAAGAACCGCTGCCCTGTCTTTGGCCCAGGCGCTGAATTGCCCCTCGCCCCAAGCCGGGGATGCCTGCGGTGTTTGTCTGGCTTGCCGTAAAATCCAAGAGGCAATTCACCCGGATGTGCACTGGATCGTACCAGACGGCCAAAACATCAAGATCGAGCAGATTCGGGAGCACATGCAGCGCGAAGCATTTTTAAAACCGCTGGAGGGACGCACAAAATTTTTCGGGATTGACCCCGCGGAGGCACTGACCACGGAGGCGGCCAACAGCCTTTTGAAGCTGTTGGAGGAACCTCCGCAGGATGTGGTTGTGGTTTTACTCAGCAACCAGCCTTTTTTATTGCTGGAAACCGTCCGCTCCCGCTGCCAGGAGGTGCGTTTTCATCCTCTGGCCAGATCCGTGCTGGCGTCCTGGCTTGGCCAGCGGTTAGGCTGTTCAGCCGCTGAGGCGGAAACCTGGGCCATGCTTTCCGGGGGAAGGCCGGCAGAGGCTTTGCGGCTGGCGGATGCCGAGCATCAAGAACTGCGCGGAAGGGTTCTTGGCATGTTGCAGCATTTTCCCCAGGAGGATTGGGCGGTATTGGCCAACCGTTGGGAAGAAGAACGCGCGGATTTGGGCGAGGCTTTAGAGTATATGTTGACCTGGTACCGCGACTTGCTGGTTTTGGCCCATCACGGCGACCCGGAACTGGTCTGGAATCGCGATCAGGCGGACATGCTGCGGCAGGCAGTGGCGAAAGAAGGCGCCGACAGCTTATTTGCCAAGTGCAGGCTGCTGGTGGATACCATGGATGCTTTGAAGAAAAACATGAACATCCAGCTTTTGCTGGAAAACGTATTTATGCAGCTGGGGCGGAAAGCATAAAAGCTCCGGCTTGATAGAGATGAACAGGGGTGACAGAAATGCCGGAAGTGGTCGGTGTGCAGTATATCAAAGGGGGAGGCGTCTATTATTATTTGGCGCCCAAAGAAAAACTGCCTTTGGATTCTTTTTGTGTGGTTGACGGCGAGCACGGGCTGCAAATGGCAAGGGTGGTGCGGGCCCTGCAATCCTGGCCGGAATCGCGTTTGGGCCGGAACCTGCGCAATGTCCTGCGCCCGGCCAGCGGCCGCGATCATGAACAGGTTAAAAAGAACGCCAGAAAAGAGCAGGAAGCCTACACCATCTGCCGGAGCAAGATCCAGGAAAAAAGCATGCAGATGAAACTGGTGGATGTGAGCTACACCCTGGACGGACGCAAAGCTATTTTTTATTTCACGGCGGAGAACAGGGTTGACTTTCGGGAGCTGGTTAAAGAACTGGCCCAAAACCTGAAGATTAAAATAGAAATGCGCCAAATCGGGGTCCGGGACGAAGCCCGGAGATTGGGCGGCGTGGGATGTTGCGGCAGAACATTGTGTTGCGCCTCTTTCCTGAGGGATTTTTCTTCCGTGTCCATTCGTATGGCCAAGGAGCAGAATCTTTCCCTGAATCCCGCCAAAGTTTCCGGTTTGTGCGGAAGGTTGATGTGCTGCCTGGCCTATGAATATGAAGGCACGAACGCCAAGGTGAAGAAAAAGAAGGGCGAGTGCCAGGCCATGCAGGAGAGAGCGGCTGCACGGGAACCGCACACCGCGCTGGAAACGCCCGAGGCGGCGTTTCCGGCGGAATCCATGCCGGCCGCAACCGCCGCCGGGGAGGCGACAACGGCGGAGGGCGGAAAAACAGAAGCCAAGGGGCAGGAGCGACAACCCGGAGCTGCTGTCCCGGGAGCCGCACCGGGGGCGCCGGCCCAACAACAACCCGGCCAGCGGCACCGCGGTTTTCGCCGGAACCGGGGCCGCAACAAGCATAAAAGAGGCGGCCGCCACCGTTAAGGAGAGGACAACGTGTCATCCCAGCAACAGTTTTATATCACCACTGCGATTACGTATGCCAATGCCACGCCGCACATCGGACATGCCTACGAGGAAATAGCGACTGACGCCCTGGCGCGGTGGAAGCGCATGAACGGATGGGATGTGCAGTTTGTCACCGGGTCGGATGAACACTCGGCCAATGTGGAGGCGCGGGCCGAAGCCTTGCAGACCACGCCGGCGGAGTATTGCCAACACATGGCGGATATTTTTGAAAAAACCTGGAAGGCCTTGGGTGTTTCCTACGACCGCTTTATCCGCACGTCGGAGCCCATCCATCACGCCGCGGCGCAGGAGATGGTGCGCAGGGCCCAAGCAAACGGCGATGTCTATCAGGGACGATACGAAGGATGGTATTGTAATTCCTGTGAGAATTATTATATGGAAACAGACCTGCAACAGGGCCTGTGCCCGATACACGGCATCAAGCCGCGCTGGCTCGCAGAACAAAACTACTTTTTCCGGCTTTCCGCCTACGCCGAAGCGCTGCAGCGGCACATAGAAACACATCCGGAATTCATCCGGCCGGAGACGCGGCGCAATGAAGTGCTCAACATCATCAAGAGCGGGTTGAAGGACATCTCCATTTCGCGTGCATCCAGCCGCTGGGGAATCCCTTTTCCCGGCGACGAGAAAAGCATCATCTATGTCTGGTTTGACGCCCTGATCAATTACCTCTCGGCCGTGGGTTTTCCCTGGGACCTGCCCCGTTTTGAAAGATACTGGCCCGCGGCGGTGCATGTGATCGGGAAGGACATCACGCGTTTTCATTGCCTTATCTGGCCGGCCATGCTGATGTCCGCCAAACTGCCCCTGCCCAGGCAAATCTTCGGGCACGGCTTCATCTATTTAAAAGGGGAGAAAATTTCCAAGACCCGCGGCAATGTGCTGGATCCGCTGGATATGGTGAAAGAATACGGTGTGGATCCATTCCGGTATGTGCTCCTGGCAGCGAATGCCTTTGCCGGGGACGGCGACTTTAGTGAAGAGGGGATGGTGGAAAGGTACAACAGCGATTTGGCCAATGACATGGGTAATTTGCTCAACCGCACGCTGACCATGGTGGAAAAATATTGCGCCGGCCAAGTTCCCGCCCTGGCGGCGGGCGATCCGGCGCAGGACCGTGTCTTGGCTGACATGGCCGCAGCGCTGTTTCCGGATTTTGACCAGTCCATGAACCAACTGAATTTTTCCCAGGCATTGGCCCGACTGTGGGATATCATCAAACGCGCCAACAAGTATATCGAGGAGTCCGCACCCTGGGCCTGCTGCAAACGCCAGGAAATGAACCGGGTGCACGCCATTCTCTATAATTTGCTGGAAGTGCTGCGCCTGGTGGCGGTGTATCTATATCCCTTTATGCCTTTTACCACACCCCGTATTTTGGAACAGCTGGGCGATGCACAGCCGCAACGCGTTCCCATCTTCCCCCGGGAAGCTGCCTGGGGTTTGCTGCCGGCAGGGCAAGTCATCGCCAAGGCCGGACCGCTGTTTCCGCGGAGGGAAAAGAAAACGAGCGCTGAAAGTGTTGACAAAAAGGCGGCCTCCGGCGATGCGGCTGATTGACACGCATGTACATTTGGAGGAAAAAGCGTTTGCCGGGGATTACGGGCAGGTGATTGCGCGCGCGCATGAGGCCGCGGTGTGGACGATGTTGAATGCCGGCTCTGCGGCTGAAGCCAACTCCCAAGTGCTGGAATTGATACAGAGGCACGAGGGGCTTTTCGGCAGCATGGGGCTGCATCCGCATGAGTTCCCCGGCACGGCGGAGCCGGATTGGGTCCGGCTGCGCGAGCAGCTGTGCCAGGAAAAAGTCGTGGCCGTGGGAGAGATCGGGCTGGACTACCATGTCTTCCCCGATTATCCGGCGCCGGACCGGGAGGCCCAGCAGGCAGCCTTTGCCCAGCAACTTCAGCTGGCCAGAATTTTTGAGCTCCCGTTGATTCTCCATGTACGGGAGGCCTTCCCGGACGCGTTGGCATTGTTGAAAAAGCACGGGCCCTTTCGCCAGGGGGGAGTTTGGCATTGTTATTCCGGCGGACCGGAATATATGCAAGAGGCGCTGGCGACCGGGTTTTACTTTGGCATCGGCGGACCGGTCACGTACCCTGCGGCTGCTTCCCTGCGGGAGGTGGTCCGTACGGTTCCCGGAGAGCGGTTGTTGCTCGAGACCGACGCCCCGTATTTGCCTCCGCAATCACGACGGGGACAAAGGAACGAGCCGGCGTGTGTGCGCGAAGTGGCCCGGGCGTGCGCGGAGGTGCGCGGATGCTCCCTCAAGCAAATGGCGGAAACAACCAGCGTAAATGCCCGCCGTTTGTTTGCCATCGCGGAGGAGGTGCCCGGCAACAGTGTCTATGACATTCAGGGGCATTTATATGTCAATCTCACCAACCGCTGCAGCGCGGATTGTGTTTTTTGTCCGCGCCAAGCGTGCAGACGCGTTCGGCAGTATGATTTGCGCTTGCAGCGGGAGCCGCTGGCCGCAGAAATCATTGCCGCCATCGGCGATCCCGCCCGGTATGACGAGATTGTATTCTGCGGGTTCGGCGAACCCCTGCTGCGGCTGCCGACCCTGCTCCAGGTGGCGCGGGCAGTCAAAGACCGTGGCGCGCGCGTCCGCGTAGACACCAACGGGCAGGCGGACATGATTTTCAACCGCGATATTCTGCCCTCCTGTCAGGGTCTGGTGGATGAGTGGTCGGTCTCATTGAACAGCGCGGAGGCGGAGCAGTACGCGCGCTTGGTTCGGCCCGCCGGCGATGCCAAGCGGGTGCATGGCGAAGTGGCAGACTTCATCCGCAGGGCGGTCCAGCAGGGATTTGCCGTGACCGTCACCGCCGTAGAAAGGCCGGAAGTGGATGTGGCCTTGTTGAAGCAGCAGGCCCGGAAATGGGGCGCGCGCTACCGGGGGAGAATCCCGGAGCGCCTGGGTGAGCCGGAGGACAATTAGCCGCCGGAATATTCTCGCGCCGTTGAACAAGGATGTGCCATTGCTGGCAGGCCAAGGATAAAAGGAGGGCAGGGGGATGGCAAAGTCATTTTTGAAAAAAGTGGTGAAAGAAAAGATAGCGGAGATCGTGAAGGCCAAAAAACGCATTCCTTTGGATAAATTGCTGCACACCATGCTAGGGTTGCCTCCGGCGCGTAATTTTCGGGAAGCGCTTTTTAATGCGCCCAAGCTCGGCATTGTGGCGGAAGTCAAGCGGAAGGCGCCCGGAAAACCCGCCTGGCATCCGCGCATCCAACTGGACAAATTGCTGGCAGCATACACTACCGGCGGGGCGCTGGCGCTTTCGGTGGTGACGGAGACCAAGTATTTTGGCGGCAAGTTGTCCATGATTGCGGAGATCAAGCACATCTGCAACTTGCCGGTGTTGCGCAAGGATTTCATTGTGGATACCTATCAGGTGTACGAATCGCGGGCGGCGCGGGCCGACGCCTTGCTGTTGATCGCCGAGGCCATACCAGACAAGCAATTGCCCCGTTTTGTCGAGCTGACCAGCAGCCTGGGCATGACGCCGGTGGTGGAAGTGCACACGGTGCCGGATTTGAAGCGCTCCCTGCGCGCAGGAGCGGATGTTATTCTCATCAACAATCGCGATCTCAACACTCTGAAGGTAAACATGCAAACCGTGGACCGATTGGCCAAAATGGTTCCCCGTGACAATCTGGTGATTGCGGCCAGCGGGTATCAAGGGCCGGAGGATGTGGTTAAAATCAGTTCGGACCGGGTCCGCGCCGTATTAATCGGGCGCGCGCTGATGGGCCATAAAGAACCGCATAAACTGATGCTGGACATCGTCGAGGCCGCAGACAAGCTATGATCCGCGTGAAAATATGCGGTTTGACCCGCCCGCAGGACGCCAAAGCGGCGGTGGCGGCCGGGGCGGATGCCATTGGCCTGGTTTTTGCCCCTTCGCCCAGGAAGGTGGGCGTCAGGCAGGCCAAGGCTATTTTGGCTGCAGTGGCCCCTTTTGTCTGGCGCTGCGGAGTGTTTGTCAACCAGGATCCGGATTGGGTTTTACATCTGGCCAGGGAATTGGCATTGGACCGGCTGCAATTTCACGGACAGGAATCCGGGCTTTATCTGCGCCGTTTTGCCAAAAACCGGGTGATCAAAGCCTTGCAGCCAGGGCATCAGGCCCAGGCGCCAAAAACCGATCCGGCGCCTGCGGCCGCAGCTTTTTTAGTGGATGCCTTTGTGCCCGGGGTTGCTGGCGGCACGGGCAAGGCGGCGAATTGGAACTATGCCCGGCAGTTGAAAAAATTCGGAAAAGCCGTTATTCTCTCAGGCGGATTGCACGCCGGCAATGTCGGCGAGGCGATCCGGCGCGTGCAGCCGGACATGGTGGATGTTTCCTCAGGAGTGGAAATACGGCCCGGAATCAAGAGTCCGGAAAAGATAGCGCAATTCATCAAGTGTGTGCGCCGGTTGGATAAGGCGGCATGGCGGCGGGGGATGAAATGACGGCATCACAACAAAGTTGGTTCGGAGAATTTGGCGGGTGCTATGCCCCGGAGGTTTTGATGCCGGCGGTATTGGAGCTCAAAGAGGCCTACCGCCGCGCCTGCCGGGACCCTGAATTCCGCAAAGAGCTGGATTACATCCGGCGGCATTATGCTGGACGCCCGACGCCGCTGGACCGGGCGGACCGTTTGACCCAGGCCTGGGGAGGCGCGCGGATCTATTTGAAGCGCGAGGATCTCAACCATACGGGCTCCCACAAACTGAACAACTGCCTGGGCCAGATCCTTCTGGCCCGGCGCATGGGCAAGCGGCGCATCATTGCCGAAACCGGCGCCGGCCAGCATGGTGTGGCGGTGGCTACGGTCTGTGCGCGGTTTGGACTGCCCTGCCGCGTCTACATGGGAACCGAAGACATGCAACGCCAGGCGCTGAATGTCTACCGCATGCGCCTGCTGGGTGCGGAAGTGGCGGGAGTGGATGCAGGCACACGCACGCTGAAAGACGCCATGAATGAAGCCATCAGAGACTGGATCACCAATGTGCGCGGCACCTATTATCTTCTGGGCACAGTGGCCGGGTTTGATCCCTATCCGGGCATGGTGCGCGATTTTCAGTCCGTCATCGGCAAGGAGGCGCGGCGGCAAATGCTGCGGGAAACCGGAAGGCTGCCCGGGGCGGTCGTGGCCTGTGTAGGCGGCGGCAGCAATGCCATGGGTATTTTTTCCGGGTTTATCAGGGATCGGCACGTGCGGCTGATCGGGGTGGAGGCCGGCGGGGAAGGACTGGCTTCCGGCCGGCATGCGGCGACCCTGGCGCGCGGGCGGATTGGCGTTTTACACGGCAGCCGCAGCTATCTTCTGCAGGATAAAAACGGTCAGATTCTCAACACCCATTCGGTGGCCGCAGGCCTGGATTATCCCGGGGTGG
>JAFGIQ010000087.1 GCA_016929575.1 candidate division FCPU426 bacterium | reverse complement strand
GGGCGCCCCGGTCAAAGGAGCCTCTGGTGCGCGCAGGCCGAGCAAAGTGTGCAGCCTTCCCTGGCGCAAAACAACCTCCCACAGCCAAACACCTATTGCCGTGGAAATAAAGAGCACCATGTATTCCACCCCCGTCATGCCGGTCAGGGAGGACATTTGAATCAGCGGCGGAAACCCGGCCAGAGAATATGAGAGCATGCGGCTGGGGGGAGGAATAAACCAAAGATACGGGGGAAGGATAAGGCGCAACATCTGCACGGCTGCCAGGAACGCGGGTATAAAAAGCAGTGTCCCCCAGCGGTAGCGGCGGTATACGGCTGCCGCCAGGAGCCAGCACAGGCCATAGAATACAAACATCAGAGCCGCGGTGAGGGCCAGAATCAACAACCCGATCTTAAAAGACCGCAATTGCCCGAGCATAAACCCGCTGGCCAGGGCCGCAACCGCGCCGCTGGCGCCGGTCACAAGGAAAAGCTTCCATTGATTGTCGCGGGCATATGCCAGGCCCAGTAAAATGGTGGGCACGTATATTAGAAAAACCAATACCATCGACAGCAAATTGGAATCCGGAAAAATTGGATTTGTGCCTCCAAAAAAAACAAAGGCTGCTTGCACAATAAGTAACAGGACGATTATGCTGGCATGCATAGGGCACCTTCCTTCACTGGTAATGGACAGTCTGCTGTGTATACCAAGAATTGCACGAAGCCGGCAGGCCTGTACGCCTTTTAATTATCGGTAGTATATCACAAAAGCCCTTTTTTTAAAGCTCCCCGATGATATTTTATCCTGCCTGTCATATGCCGGCCTCTTTGTGGCCATGGCAGACTAAAAAATATTCACCGGGAAGTGCGTGGTCGTGTGCCAGCCCGCTGCCTGGCCCCCATGGCAGGCACGCTCTACACGATCCTCACTTCACCCTGGTCGCCATCCACTATGATCCGGCTGCCGTCCTTGAGCCGTGGCAACAGCGCATGTGCATTGGAAACCGCCGGGATGCCCAATTCACGGGCAATGGTGGCTCCATGGGCCAAGTACCCCCCGCGGCCGATAATAAGTCCTGCTGCCCGCAACAGCAGGGGCAGCCAACCCGTATCCACGCAATAGGCGGCCAAAATGTCTCCGGGCTGCAGGCGGAATCCTTCCCGGACATTCCTGATCATGCGCACTTTTCCCTGCACACAGCCGCTGGATACTCCGAGGCAGGAATAGGCCCTGCCCTTGCTCCCCGTGCGTGCCGGGACAATAGGGGTTGATAATGCCGCGGGTTTTAAATCTTCTGCCAGGGAAACATCCTCATACCCTGCGTATTCCTTTTGGCGTTGCCTGGCCAGGCTGCGCAAAAATCGGCCCTCACTGTCGCCCACAGCCGCAACCACGAGTTCGGGCCAGGTGCAATAAAAAACATCCCGGGCTTCCGCCAGCCAGCCCTGTTTTGCATAACGCCGGCCTATTTCCAAGGCCAGGCTCCGCAACGCGTCGGCAGGATACGCCAAAACAGCCTTGGCTTTTTCCCGCAACGCCGTGCTGCGCTGTGCGTGCCGCACCAGGTGTTTCAACACCCACACGGCCGTTGCTCCCAGGTGTTTGTGTATTTCCCTCCAGGCGTGTTCATGTTGGGAGTTCACACGCATTGTCCTCTGTCCTTCAAAATCTTTCATCAAGGCCCGGATGCATAACAGCAGGTCTGTTGGATCCTCCCGCCAGCGCGGATTTTGCAGATCGGTTTCCTCGGCACACCGATGCCCGTATTGTTCCAAAAAACCGGTAAAATCCCGGCCAAAAGGCGATTGGGACGGCAAATGCTTTTTCCAGTCCAGGGGGCGAAAAATCCGCCGGGTAAAAAAAGTTTTGGCAGCCGTGTCCGTCAGGGCTGTATGCGCCAATTGCTCAAGTCCGTATGCCTGCGGGTTTTGTTGGGTGGAAGCTGCGTTTATCAGGATGCTGTTGGCCGCACGCAGGCTTTTTTTCCCAAACCAACGCCGCAAAAATCCCGCCACTGCTTTATACGCAATGGAGGCATACACTGTAAGCAGCTGCACGCGTTGTGCCGCCCGGTGTTTTTCCAGCAGCGACTGGATGGCCCCGCCATACTGCAGCAAGCCTTCGACGGACAACTCACGCAGGTTGGTGGCAGTCAGCCTTGCCGTGGCTGTGTGCAGCCGCCGCAGCAGTTGCTCTCCGCCGGCGCGGGCACTTATCATCCTGGCCAGCACGAGCAGCCGCCGCCACTTTTGCCCGCTGTTCAGCGTCTTGGTTGCCTGGGATCCGGATACTGCCGGATAGCCGAAATCCTCGCCGAATTCCCCGGGCGTGACGCCGAAATAATCCCACATTTCGCGGGAGAGATAACTGAGATTGAAGTAAATGCGTCCCTGGTGCAAGCAAAGCAATGGCCGCGCCGGATGGTAATCCTCCTGCACCGCACGCATGGGGGCTTCCATCATGTCCTGTAAAAAAGTGCTGAAATTGCTCCAGCCCAGGGGCGAATGGATGCCAGGCGCAAAATGGCTGTATTTCCAGATGTCAGCTCCGGTTGCCGCAGGTGTTGCCTCCACCACCGGCCGGATCTGCAGCAGCCAAAATTTCCAGCCGTCAAACGCCCATTCCACCTCCCATGAGCCCCCTGCTGTCAACACTGCCTGGCAGCGCAGGATCATCAAGCCCAGGGTGCGTATGGCGGCATCCGATAATACCGCTGTTTTGTGGCGCCGGCCCGGTTCCCTGCGCGTGCCTCCCCCTGCCGCCGGAACCACCATGTACTCCTTGCGGCCAATGTGTTTCTTCAGCAGCCGCGGAAACGGCAGCCTCGCTTGGAGAACATAATCATCCGGATCAACCTGGCCGCTGACCACGGACTCCCCTATTCCGTCATTGGCATTGATCCTGATTCCTCCTGCCCCTCCTGGCAGCGGTGTTCCGACTACGGCCACGCCGGCAGCCGCGGCGGACACCATCTTCATGATGACTACGGCCATGCTCCCGGGGCTGCATTCCTTGCGCAATAAATATGCCAGGGCCTGGTCGGTCCAGGCCGAAGCATAGCATTGCCGTATGGCTGCAAACAGCGCCTCCTGGCCGCGCACCTGCAGAATGCTTTGAAAAATTCCCGCGCAGGAAGCCAGGCTGCTGTCTTCCAAGGAATAGGAAGACCGCACTGCCAGAAAAGCACCTTTTGATTGCATTTTGGCAAATGCACGCGCCAGCATTTTTCGGGCAGCAGGGGAAAAATCCCCTTCCATAAAACGCGCCTTCACCTCGGCCAGCGCGGCTGCACAGGCTTCAGAACCGGCTTTGGTCCTGTACAATGACCAGGCCTTTTTACACAGCCCTGCCATGCCATTGTTGCGCACGTATTCCTGATATGCCCGGACCGGCAGCACTATGCCATCAGGAATCAAAAATCCGTTTTGCGCCAGCCTCCCAAGGTGCCAGCCCTTGCCGCCGGCGATTTCCGGTCCGCAGGCTGCTGCTTCTGACCATGACAGCAAGAATTTTGATTTTTTAAGGGGGGAATGTTTTTTTAATCCGGATTTCTTTATCGGCATGGGGTGTCCGCAGTATTAATAATTGTTATTCAATCCCAAAGGATAGACTGCCTGCAGGCCGGTCTTATTTCACGCACTGTGCTTTTCCTCAGGCGTTTGGCTGTTGCATTTTGTTGCGGACCAGTTCAATAACCTGGTCCAAACGGGTGATGTTTTGCAAATCCGATTCCTTGATCTGGACCTTCAGGCGGCGCTCGATCATGACCAAAATCTCCAGCATGGCCACAGAATCAATTTGCGTGATCTGCTCGGTTGTCTTTTCATCGGATATTTCAGCCGGATCCATCTCCAATACTTCGGCCACAATGGCCTTTATTTCCTGTTCCACCTGATCTGGCATATGGCGTTAAAATCCTCCTGCAGCGTTGTTTTTTTAAGTTTATCACTATTATTTTCGTCAGGCCAGCTTTATCTGTTGAGACGTCCATTTCCAGGCTTGCGACGACGGCATGTTGAAAAGGGGAGGCTTCGAAAAATATGATGCCCATCCGCTTTTCTCCGCGGACATTTGCGCGGCGCCGGCAATATGCCCGGCAGTCAATGAAAGCCCTTTTTTATCAAGTGGATTAGTGGTTTTTGTATTTTTGGAAACTGTGGCATTATCGCCTTTTCTTTAATAGATAATCTTGATTGATTTGAATAATCGTATCAGAATCACTTATATCCTTTTTATCGCCTGATAGTTGAATCAAATCCCATTCGCCCCTTAATTCCGATGCCACCCGGCCTCTATACGTGCTGGTTTCAAAATACAGCTGCTTGCGCATTAAAAAGCAGGTCTGCCATAAAATATCCCAATATTTCTTGCCCAGAATATTCACGGAGTGAATACGGGGATCATGCTCGATTTTGCCCAAATCAGACAACCCGCTGGTGACAAGCAACGGCGGCGGCATCACTTGTTTTATAAATACCAGCGAAGCCCCGCTGCATCCAACAATGAATACAGCCAAAATGCCCAGCACTATCCTGTTTTCAAAACCCCTGGGGGGCATCGATGTTTTTTGGAATATTAAAAAGCAACTCATTATTGCAAAAGGAAGAAAAAACGACAGCCACTTAAAGCTTTTATAGCCCCCCCAGTACTCATCCCTGCCTAAAAAACTCAGCACCGCATAGCCGCCGAGAACAAAACCGGCAAAATACAGCGCAATCCAGAAATTGCGGCGGTGCTGACGATAAGCACTGATGAATCCCCATAAAACAAAGGACAGAAAAGCAATATGCAGCATGATATGCAGAATATGAAACAGTTGTAATTTGGGATGCCGGGCTGCCATATACTTGAACACAGCAGGGAGCCAGGGGATAAACCAGCCTGCCGGGATCATGGCGCGTTCCATAAAAACCGCCACCGCCTCTTTTGCCATTACGGGCGACAATACCGCGGTGATGGCAAGCGTCAGGCCGGCGGTTGCCAGCCAGTGCGCAATTTTGTGCCGCTTCCCGCTTTGCAGCGCCTCTATTGCCACATACCCAAATATCATGGCATAAATAAAAAAAAGCATGTGCGGGTAGGTAATGCTTATTCCCCAGGTCAAGAGAACATTCATGGACAATATTTGAACATCAATCCTCTTTTGCGGGCCTGCCAGATACTGGCGGCTGACAATAAACAACATCATGGCAAGTGGCATGGTTATCATCTGGCTTAAAAATCCGTGATAGCAGATATAAAACATCATGGGATTCATCCCATATATGGCCGCCGCTCCTGCGGCCATAAGATTGCCGCACTGCAATAGTTCCTTGACGGTTGCATACACCATAAAAACACTGAATAAAAAAAAGACATGTATGCATAAATTTTGAATTTGATACGTTTGTAACCCCAGCAAAGAACTGATGAAACCGGTAATGACCGAACTCCCGAAAATGAGTGTGTCGGCCAATTTTTTAAATGCCGGCGCCTGGCCTAAAAATCCGGTCATATCGGATCGCGCAAACTCCTTGAGATAGCGGGCTACTGCGGCTGTGTCGGCAATGTCGTTGTTTCCCAATGAAAAGGAAGTCATTGCTTCCGCGCCAAAAAAAACCGGCAAGGACAGGATTAAAAAAGCGGCTATTCCCACTGACACAGGGAGGATGCTGTCCGTTGGCAGGAATTCTTTATAGTAAATGCGCTTTTTCCTCATCCACCATATGGCCGTGAATAGTATGCCTGCGGACAAGGCCATGATGATGGGCGCGTAAAAATCCGTCCCCTGCATGTCCCAGCGGTAAAAATGCCAGCTTAAAAGCGTGATAAAACAAAAACCGAGCAGGGGGGCGAAAAATAATCCGTACTTGCGCAAAGCAGGCGGGGAAAAAAATATCGTCAGCCCCATCCCTGAAAGCAAACATATCAAAATGGAAAGCAGCGAATAGAAAATGAAAGTCATTGCCATGCACCAACCCTGTTTTCAACCGGCAATCAAAGTGAAATAATATACCAGCGCCAGGGATTTTCAAACATATTTCTGAAAATTAAAGGCAACACTGCCATTGCCCTTCTCCCTCTCCCTTTCTTACCATCACCTCTATATTTTTATTATTTTGGTATAATGTGTTGTATAGTGGGCGGGGGTAATCCCCCGTGTTTCATCCCCATTTGAGGTCACTGATGGAAAACCGCCCCTTTGAAGTCTATATCAATTTCCCACAAGACAAAACCAGGGCCAATTTTGAGGTTTTATGGCTGGGGGATGATGTTTTCGAGCTTTTGTCCAGTGATCCATTCAATGAAGAAATGCTGTATGGCGTCCAGGTGGTGTTAAAACCCGTGGCTGACGGCGAATATGAGTATGTGCGCAAACACAAAGAATCCGGTTTTCACACCCTGGATTTTCTGATTCCCAAGGCAACCGCCGAGTCTTCGGAGCTTAAACGCTGTTTGGACAGTCTGGGGGAGGCAGGATGCGAGTGGGAGATCATTTTCGGCGGCATGCTGCTGATCCACATCCCCAAATCCCGCCAAGCTGAACTCGAAAAAGGAATTATAGAGGAAATCCAAAAACTTCCCTAATACACCTGCACGCATTAATTTAAGGCCCTTTGTCTAAACGCTTAATCCAGTTCTCTGTCCCTTTCCCTGGAACTTAATGAACAATGCAGATCTTTTTAACAGGCAAGTGCTTGGCATTGCCTGGGATCAGGTCTGATCCTATCACATAAGGCATCATGTCCACCCCTGGTTTTCGGGGAGCTCGCTTCCATAAGCCGGGTAATGTTTTTTTCGTGGACATGGGCTTAAATGATGCCATTTTAATATCAGTTGCAGGCGGTTAATACGCCGTCTTTTTCTTTGCCGGGCTTTTTCCCATGATCGCCTGCAAACCTGCCGCGGCTGTCTCCAGGGGCAGTACCTCAATCCGTTTATGCAGCTGATATTTTTGCTTCCCCGGATAGATGACAACAATGCGTTCCAGGCCCAAATCCTCCAGCGCAATGCGCATGGAAGGCGTCATGGCCGGTGCTGCCGCCCGTTTGCATTCAACGCCATACAGCCGGCCGCCCAGGGACAGGATCAGATCGATTTCCGCGCCATTGTGCGTTGCCCAAAAATAAGCATCATTCGGTTCTACGGACCGGATCACTTCCTCGATCACGTATCCTTCCCAGGATGTGCCGCAGCGCGGATGCCGCAGCAGGTCCGCTTCATTTTTCAACCCCAGCAGCGCATGGAGCAAGCCAGAATCACGAATATATACTTTCGGGGCTTTAACCTGGCGTTTTTTAAGGTTGGCGTGCCACGGCTGAAGCTGCCGGACCATGAACACACCTGTCAAAATATCCAGATACCTGCGAACCGTCGGTTCACTTACGCCCAAAGAACCTGCCGGGCCCGCAGCATTCCATATGAGCCCGTGATTGTGGGCCAGCATGGCCCAAAACCGGTGCAAAGCAATCATCGGGATAGTGATGCCCTGCTGGCGCAAGTCGCGCTCCAAAAACATTTGAATGAAATTTTTCCTCCAGGCAAAGCTGTCGCGTTCGCTTTGGGCCAAAAACGAAAGCGGAAATCCCCCGCGCTGCCAGAGGCGGCCAGCATGCTTTATGCCGACTTCCGACAGGGCAAACCCGCCCATGCCGACGGTTTCCAGACGGCCGGCGAGCGTTTCCGAAGACTGCCGCAGCAAATCAGGCGAAGCGCTGCCGAGAATCAGGAATTTTGCGGGCAGCGGCTTCCGGTCCAGCATGACCCTGAGAACAGGAAACAATTCCGGACGGCGCTGCACCTCGTCAATGACCACCAGCCCCTGCAATTGTTCCAGCGCTATTTTGGGATCGTTCAAACGGGAGAGGCTTTCCGGATCCTCAAGATCAAAGTAATTCGGCGATTCAACGCCAACCAGCTCGCGCGCCAGGGTGGTCTTGCCGCACTGGCGCGGGCCCAGCAGGGCCACCGCCCTGCTTCTTTTCAAGGCTCCCCGGAGTTTTTGCAGATACCCGCTTCTTTTCAGCATAGGAATATGCTACCATGAAAATCGAATATGTCAATATCCTTTTTCATTGTACTTATTCTGGCTCTACGAGTGGGATGACCCTTTTGCCTTTGAAATCGGCTTGGCCCGGTGGGGGGATCGCTATAACCGCGATTTGCCCCACCAATCTCTAAACGACCGGACACCGTCGCAGTTTTTTCAAAACTTCAGGCCGCCTGTCCTGCAATCAGGCCTCAATCAGTTGCCGGCACTCCCTTAATTTGGCCTTGACGGATGGGGAGCATGGCAGCATATTATTTCCCGGTTATTACTGTTAACGAAATATAATGATTCATTCCCAAATCGCCTTTTAATCCCAAGGCATAGTCCAACTGGATGATGTTTATTTTGAATCCTGCCCCAAATGTTACATTGTCCAAATCATACCCTTGTTTATAACCGCCACGGGCAAAGAAAATTCCGCCCAATTCATATTCAAGACCCAAATGTACATTTTTTGTATTCACCATTTCAATTGCACCAATTAAATAGTGGCCTTCACCTAATTCCATTCCATATGCTGATCCGATTCGGCTGGTAAAAGGCAGCGGATCACCATATTCCAGATAGGTGAGTTGCGTTCCTATATTTTGAGCTGCAACACCAAAACTTAGTCCCTTGACCGGAGATTTGTAGATAACTCCCACATCACCGGCAAATGCCTGTGCTGAATACTCCTCCAGCAAGGTTGAGGTTATCGCTTTTCCAGCAATACCCAGCAACAATCCAGGAACAAACTGTGTTATATCTAAAGCGTACCCGACAGTAAATACATAGTCCTGCTGAGCTTTAAACGTATCTGAAGTTCCATCTGCGTTATTTATTTCTATGTCTCCTCCTTGCAGAGTGAGTATACTCCCGGCAATCACGCCCGGACCCGCGGGTTGCGCGTACCCGGCATAACCATAATAGATATCCAAAATACTATGAATATACATCAGGCTTATTTCAGCCGAAGGAATAACTGCCAAACCCGCAGGATTATAATGCAAAACCTGCACATCATCGGCCATGGCACAATATGCTTCACCCACAGCAAAGGTCCTGGCTCCGACCGCCTGCTTTAGTATTCGCGCGGCACTTGAACCAAAATCATTTGCCCATACGGCATGGGCATTGAGCAACAATATTGCAGCTATGAGCAATTGATATTTTCTCATAATGATCCCCTTTATTTAATAATACACAGTTTTTTAGTATCTGAAAGTCCCGGACCTTCAACATGAACCAAATATATTCCACTGGCAACTATTCCCCAGTTATCGTTGAAACCATCCCAGGTTTCTGTATGGGTTCCGGCTGAGCGATGAATTCCATTGAGAACGGTTTTTACCAAGGCTCCTTCAATGGTATAGATTTTAATGGTTACAATGCCGGCATAGTTAATATTGTATAAAATACTGACAGCTTCACTTTTCATTGGATTGAATTTATTATTAATGAGCTTAATGGTTTTGTTCTCAATACTGCCCTGATAACCATTGATGTTCTTATCCGGCCCATTTTGGGAATAACCGATATTTACCAAAATATCATTGTAGTATCCGGACCGGTCAGTGATATACCAGATTGCCTCCAGCGTGTCCCGGCTGGAATAACTATTCTGGTTTGCATATTGAACCGCGCGTCTTGCCCAGTATGCCCAATGATTCGGATCATTGCTGGTCCAGGGCTGGCTGAAAGTCACTCCCCGGCTGGGTATGCCTTTATGGGCATCACTGCAATACCCTTTTATATAGTGGGCACATCCGGAATATTGGCTGGTATCCTCTCCAACCACCAAATCTTGTTCAGTATCATCACCGCAGTCAACTATGTAACCCTCATAATTCATGGATGGTCCAAGAACTACAAATATAAGGGTGCTTGGCCCGTAATATCTGCCTGTACCATAAAATTCCTGATTATGGCCACGTTCTGTTGCGGTGGGGAAATGATAAAAAGTCATATTTGGATTAGAACTATTAAGAAAATAACTTAATCCAACATTATTAACATCAGAAGAATGAGATGCAATTCTTGCACCACTACCCTGCCCGCTGGTAACGATCACTGCATGTTTATATGGATCATTATTGTCACCGTAGATTACCACATCACCTGGGCTTAGATTTGAAGGTGTCTGATTTACATTAGTGCCTGTGTTTATTTCGGCATGTTGAAATTCATTCAAATGGCGGTGAAGATCATCGCAATTGATTATTGTTCCACCTACACCCGGTGACCATATTCTTTCGTCCTGGGAAAGATCCATCCCTCCATCTATCAAACATTGAGAAACGAAATTCGCGCAATCACCGCCTTGCGAAGAATAATTAGCATAATCATCTGTATTTCGTCGATTATACCATTCATTAGCGTAACTCACAGCTTTTGAGGCATTATATGCATAAACAGCCGGTGCTGAAAATAAAACAATTAAGAATAAAAGCAATATTGTTTGTATATGTTTTCTACTAAAATGAAGAGCAAACATTTTATTTGCCCTCCATTTTTTCAATTAATTTTTTAGCTTTTTTAGATAAATAATCATCATCCGATTTTAGATATTTTATGAGTATTCCCTTTTCCTTATCCCCATTTCCCTTGGCTATTGCAGATAAAGCAGCAGAACGAACTGACCTTGTAATCGTTGCATCTGAAACAATGTCTTCTAATACCGGAATAGCTTTTTCTTTCTTTTCGGTTTCCATCAATACAGAACCGGCCCCTAATCTGACAAACTTATCCGGATCATTTAATGCCGACTCAATAACATTTAAAGCCTGTTTACTGCCGATCTCTCCTAAATATCTAATAGCCTTTGAAGGCAAACTAGAGTTTTTATAATCTTCAATAAGTTCCCGCCTTTTTATTTCTGTTTCTGTTTCAGAATAATTGCTATAATCAATTTGATCTGATACATCTATATTCCAGTGATTTGTATTTTGTCTTTTCGCCACCATTTCAAGTACTGGAAACGCCTCTTGAGAGTAACCCAGCTTTAATAACGCTACTGCGGCTTCTAATTTGATCTGGATATCGCTATCACCCAATACTTTTTTCAATTCATCATGAGCAGCTACATCACCAATATTTCCTAATGCTTCTGCAGCACTTTTTCTAATTCCGATTATATAATTACCTTTTAGTATTTCTAATAATACAGGTACTGCTTTTTTTTCTTTTGCACCACTTAATCCTATTATTATTTGACTATCCGCAGGATGAAATTTGCCCTTTTCAAGTTTTTTTTGCAATAATGCTAAATTATTTGGTGCCTCTTTTTTCGCCTTGGCTTCCAATTCCTGCACCGCATATTTTTGTTGTTCCTCTTTTGACATGCTTTTCCATTTTTCCTGGCTCATCGCCTGATATTGGCTTCCGCTTGTTTCTGTGTTTTTTCGGCTTTCTTTCTTCTGCTGTGCTTCTTCAAATGACATTTTCAGGCTCGTGCCGGCATAAATACCTGTGCCCAAAAGCATGCTTCCGATAACACCCCATAATATATTCTTCAATTTCCGGTTCATCTTGTAAGCCTTCCTTTCACGTATATTTCTTCACATGTGTCCAAATTAGCGAATAAAAAAGCCTAGCTCCCCAGGAATAATGGAAGTGCGACCAACCAAAATACCGCAAAAACAAGGAGTTAGGCTATGGCACATTGTCCCACGATCCTTTCGCAAATGCTAAAACTTTTTTCGAGATATGATTTTGAAAAGCTCGTTTCCAAACACCATGCTGAGTTTCACGCCCGCGGTGTTCGCTCCTGGTCGCAATGCGTGGCCCTGTTGTTTGGCCAGCTTGCTGGCCAAGATAGTCTGCGAGGTATCGAAGCGGGCTTGGCTACGCAAGGCCGGAATTTATATCGCCTGGGAGTTACACCCATGAGCCGTTCTTCGCTCGCTTACGCCAATGCCCATCGCCCGGCCGCCTTATTCGAGGATCTTTTCTACCGCATGCTGTCCAAATGCACAGCCATAGCTCCTCGGCACAAGTTTCGCTTCAAAAATCCGCTGTATTCCATTGACGCTTCTTTGATCCGCCTTTGCCTGTCTCTTTTCGACTGGGCCAAGTTCCGCAAAACCAAAGGAGCCATCAAGCTTCACGTCAAATTCAATCATGCCGGTTATATTCCGAACTTTGCCCTGCTGACCACCGGCAAAGTTCATGAGTCACAGATCGCTCCCAAAATTCCGCTCGATTCCGGCGATGTGGTGGTCATGGATCGCGGCTATCTGGATTACGGTTATCTCCAAACCCTTGAAAACAAAGGCGTTTTCTTCGTCACACGTCTCAAATCCAACTCGCGATTCCGCATTGTTGAACGCAAGCCACATTCTCAACCCAACATCTGCGCTGATCAGACGATCGAGTTTACGGGTTTTTACACCCGCCAAAACTATTGCGGCCCCTTGCGCCGTGTGGTCGCCAAAGACCCGGAAACCAAAAAGCGAGTCGTCCTGCTGACCAACCAATTTGACTGGTCGCCCGCGACGATCGCCGCCATTTACAAGGATCGCTGGCAGATTGAAATCTTTTTCAAAACGCTCAAGCAGCAATTGAAAGTCAAGAGCTTCGTCGGAACTTCCGAGAACGCCCTGCTGTCCCAATTATGGACCGCGCTGATCGCCTATTTGCTTTTGAGCTATCTGAAATTCACATCCAAATTCCAATGGTCGTTGTATACACTCAGCAGCATCGTTCCAACGAATCTTTTCAGTCGGCGTGACCTTTGGGATTGGCTGAACAATCCGTACAAGGTTTCAGCCGGGCCGAATTGGGCGCTCAAGCAAACCCGATTTCGGTTCGCTTAATTTGGACAGCTATGATATTTCTTCCTAATTCAGTTAGACAGTCATTTTAGAATATCGTCGAGTAAGCATATCAGCCCAGTCCTTTGGCCGTCATGGCATTGGGAAAAGACATAATGCTCCTCACAGAACCGGACGT
>JAFGIQ010000086.1 GCA_016929575.1 candidate division FCPU426 bacterium | reverse complement strand
TTGCCAATGTGTACACATGAAAATACTAAAAATATCAATGATCGGGGACTGCGGTTAGTTTAAATTAAGGCAGTATTGTTAAGAAGAGCGGATAAAAATATTTTGTGAAATTTCCAAAATCTGTTTTATGCAGACAAGGATTCAAAAATAAAAAATACCGCATTAAAAAATGAACGCATTATAGATTAAAAAGAAAAAAAAGTAGAAATGATAAAATTATTGATAGTTATAAAATTAGTCGGGGAAAGTGTTGATATTTTTAAACATTATAATTAATGGTATAATTATATTGGTGTACCAATTTTTAAATAACATCTATATTTTTCGTAACACGATAAAATGCTGGTCGCATTTTCATTGCAATTAGTCCATAATATGGCATGCTTATTTTACATTCAAGAAAGAATATTGCCTCCTCCAAATATGATTAAAAAAACATCTATATGCATATTCATCATGGCCACAGTGTTTCTTTCCGGATGTGCACATTACCGATTCAGGATCATTGTGCAAGACCAGTATGATAATCCTGTGCCTGATGCAATCATCTATGCAGAATCATATGATTATAAAGGAGCGGTGGATTTTACCTGGGTGCGGGCTGGAACTGCCATTGAAGTTCCGCCGCCAGGGCAGCCGCCGATTACTTTGCAGGGTTCCAACAGCACCCATATCGCTATTGCAGTCTTCGCCAAAGGGAAAAAACCCCTAATAATATATGACGCCCAGGGGGAATTAAACCCCGAATTGTGGGAATACATCCTGGAAGCAGGATCAGCAACAGGTGCAATATGGAATCCGCATTTGGCAAAGCTGCAGTTTCCATTTGTGCACCAGCCGGATTTGTATAACAGGTTGAAAGCCGAAGACCAGGAACAGCTGGTTTGCGCTTTTCTAGAGGCTTACGCTCCTTTGCGTGAAAGCATTGAGAACAAACAAGCACTCAGATCTGAAGTTGAAAAATATGATTTTTTACTGAATAAAATTCGTCCTTTTTTTACAAATACCCAATCCCCGAAAAAATGAGATGAATATAAACAGCCGTCCGCTTGCAGAGGGTAAAGCCTGTGCTGCATGCATAAATCGTTTTGTGGGAAGATCAACGCTGTTTTAAGCTGCCGACAGTCCGCGTGCCATTCATCAGGTCCATGGTCTCCAGGGAGAGCGGGCGATACCAAGGCCAGCCGGTTTATTGCTTGCGATTTCACTTGAAAAGGCTATAATTGATTTTGCTCTCAGGAAGGAGATACTCTTGGAGCTGTTTTTCAGATGGGGTGCGCAGGATGGAGGTTTCAATCTGCATATGAAACACAAAGGAGCGTCATCGTGAAAAGACTTGGAATGGGATTGTGCCTGCTGGTGATTTTGGCGGTCACGGCCAGGGCCGAAGTGTTGGTTTTAAAAAACAATTATTTTATTGATGAAGTGACAAAAGTCACCCAAGATGGAGAGATGCTGATATACCGGCACGCCGGGAAAATATACGAGATAAAATCCCGATATGTGCTTCGCACTGTTGAACAGGTTCCGGAAAACGGACGGCGCATATCCCCGGAAGCCCTGGAGGCTGCGCTCGGCATCCTGGCCGAAGAATCAGCGACCCCAAAAACAGACACACCTGAAGCACCGCAGGTTGAAGAACCGCCGCCGTCCATTCGTGAAAATCCTTTGCGTTTGCAGAATATGTTTTGGGGATATCAGTATTTCCTCAATGAGCAACCCGTCTCACCATCTGATTTTGAAAAAAACCTGCAGACGCTGCCGGAAGCCTATTCCCGATATCATCAAGCCCAGCAGGCCGAAACTTTTGGAACGTATCTCGAAGGTGCCGGTGTTGTTCTTATTGCCCTGCCGGTGGTGGAATATTTTACCGGGCAGAAATATCCGCTGTGGGGATTGGCGGCAATAGGAGGGGCACTTATCATTCCTGCGCTGGCTATGAAAGACAACGCCTATAAAAATAAAATGAACGCAGTGAAAACCTATAATTATGCCAAGCCGGAACAAGAGCAGGGGAATCAACAATCATCCTGGAAACCTGTAATACATCCCGGGTTCTTGGCATTGGAGTATTCTTGTTCATTTTGATGTCGGGAATATAAATCAGGTTGTACAGACAAAAAGCCGCAGTTGAGCACAATGAATGACGGCACGCGGATTGGACATGAAAACACCAACCCCCCTGCAAAAAACCGGCGATTTTTCCAATGAAACGGTATTTGGCGAGATGTATTCAAGGGAGGGCAAGCCCTTCATCCGCATCCGGCCTGCATACCGGCCGGGACAGTTGTCTTTGCTTAAACCGCCCCAGTATACTCTAGTGCATGATGATGCAGTGGAAATTGAATTTACCTACGACCTGGAAATAAAGCAGGCCTCTCCCTGGAACCCCCTTATTTTCAATGATTTTATAATACGCTGCCATAATTCCGCGGGTTTTAGGCGGGAATTCAGCCATTGGCAAAACACCGTTAAAACCTCATTGGCTTTAAAAGCCAATGCGCGCATTCAATCCGCCCGGAGAATGGAGTTTTATGTGCGCATCCGTTTTCAAGGCGGCGATTTGAAGCAACGGAATCTGCCCCTGCGGTTGCAGCCGGTTCTTGGTTTTGAGTATTATCACAACCGCAAATCAGATTTTGTGCGCATTTCCCTTGAACTGCAAGAGATACTGCTGCATGAAGAACCCTATATATTAAAAATCCCCGCTCTTAAAAAGCGGGGATTTTTGATCTGAACGGTTTTTTGCATAAAGAAGTTTTTTCCGCACGGCGACAGGATCCAATGGCATGAATACAGAAAAAATATTAATATCTGATTTTGACGGCACCATGACCGGGGAAGATTTCTATGAATGCATATGCCGCTGTTTCCCGCATATTAAAACAGAGCTGGTTTGGCGGAAGTATACGCAGGGAAGAATAACCCATTTTGAAGCCATGCAGAAAATATTTGCCCAGATCAGGGCGCCGGAAGAAGAAATGGACGCTTTGCTGCATGGTATACGTCTGGACCATGGCTTGAAAAAGGCAATTGACATGCTGAAAGCCGGGGGCTGGAGAATAGTCGTTGTTTCCGTCGGTAGTGATTGGTATATCAAGCGCTTATTCATGCGTGACGGCTTGGATGTGGAAATCCATTCAAACAAGGGTGAATATCATCCCCGGACCGGGTTGCTTATACAAAAACCCTTGGATTCACCCTATTTCGACGAGGATTATGGAGTGAGCAAGTCAGCTGCGGTCCGGGCGGCGTTGCAACATACAAACTGTGTGGCATTTGCCGGAGACGGCAGAACAGATGAAGAACCGGCTAAACTGGTGGATGCCGCATGTCGCTTTGCCAGGGGCTGGCTGGCTGAACACTTTATTGAACAAAAAGAAAAGTTTAAAAGGTTTTCCAGCTGGAATGAGCTTGCGGAGATATTGCTTACAGGAGGAGATGAAAATGATATTTCAATTAAATAAATTGGAAATAAAAAAATTATATGATAAAATTAAAGTATATTATAACATTATTTTGTTTTTACTCCCCGCGCTTTTTGTTCCTTCCCGGGTTATGGCCACGCCAATCCATCAGCGGATAATGTTTGGCGCCAGTGCAGGTTATGGAATGTACCGTATGCATGATGTGAATGCCCTGATCGACGAGCGAAATGGCTTGTTCATCATGTCCATCCCTGTGGAATTGAATCCAGGCCATATTACCGGTGGCAGCAATTGGCACCTTGACCTGGCTTTTGGTTTTTTACCCTATTTGCTGGCTGGGATTGAAGGCGGCGGTTTGTCCGCATACGCCAAAGGGCGGGAAGGAAACATCCTGCTGGATGCTTCTTATTATGACATTGATATCACGGCCAGGGAATTGGGCGGATTTATTAAAGGTGCCTGGCCGTTGGGAGAATTTATTTTACTCACGGGCGGATTTGGTTTTTATAATGTTGCCCTGGCTGGTTTTGGCGAGCGTCTGGACAACCGCGGTTTTTTGGGTCTGCTGCTGGGCACACAGCAAATACCATATTCCGGCAGCGCCTTTGGACAAAAGTTAATGATCGGTGTGGATGCCTTTGTCTTTCCAACCTTTGCCATTGCCCTGGAATCAGGCTATCGCTGGGCGAGAATTGAGGAAGTGAAGGGGGAAATCAACGGCGAAAACATGGTTTTAAAAATGAGCAATGGGGATTCTTTTACAGTGGATTTCAGTGGCCCTTTTGTCAAGGCTGGATGCAGGATCTATTTTTAGCCTGTGAACCGAAAAAACGCTTACTATTATATTTCCGCCAATGCGTAATTATTTTTTACTGCAACATAGATACACGAATAAAGATTTATCAAATCAGTTTATAGGTTGATAAACTGGCGCAAGCAAGCAACCGTACTGCCGGCTACATCTTTTTAACAATGTGGCAGCGGAAATGAAAAGTCCGCGGCTGCAACCATTTTGGAGGACGTACTCAATCCCTGTTGTTCGTGCACGCGTTACCGCCCCACATTGGTAAAAAGATGCAGCCGGCAGTAACAGCGCAATTTGGACGGCAATGACTGCAATATATCAGTAATAACGCACAATGCTAATCTGTCTATTATGTATGGGATCCAATCACCCGTTTGTTTTCGGAGACTGGGTATGATAAAAAAACTTTTACGGGCATGCTGCCGAATACTACCCGGGGTTGTTCTGGGTCTTATTCTGCTTTTGGGCTGCTGGTGTGAAGCCAGGGAATTGCTGAATTTTCTCCCGCCGGGCGCATCCGGGGAACAACCTGGAAATTGGCTCGACCAAGATCAAGGTCTTCAGCCTGCGGCAGAGGCATACTATAACGAAACTGGAGAGCAGTTGGTGGCTTGTTTGGCCGGCTCCGAGGGATGGGGAACCATACGCAGCAAAGTGATGATCTTGGATGTTGTAGAAGTGGATTCGTTGGAAATAGAGGTTGCCGCCCTGGAATCCGGCGCCAAACTGGTGATCGATTTGTACAGCCGTGGACCCAATGAGCAGATATACCGGTGCGAGAGAATATTTACTCCCGGTGTTTACCAATACAATCTCAAGCAAATTTTGCGCAAAGCAGGACAGATAGCTTTTGGAGTGCAATTGACCATAGAAGGCCAGAAGGGAATGAAAGCGTGCAAAGCCCATATCAGCAGACTGCGCATTATTACCGCGGACAATGACAATGTCTTCACTGCTGATTATCATGAATCATTCGCGGGACCTGCAGGACAAACCCCGCGATATTGGCGGAGCGGACATAACAATGCTTTTATTACCTGCCGTAAAAATAAAAGCGCGCGCCTGGTTTTGGGGCCGGATAAAAATTACGGGGATGTCATATCGCCGATTTTTGATAATGAAGGCAAGAATAAATTCACCGCCTTTTCCCTGCAAATTACCGGCATCTCTGCGCGCACCTATCTGGACGTGGTGTTGCAGGAAGAAAAGGATTCATACAGGGATATAGCCCTTTTTAGAAACATCGCCCGCTCCGGGCGGTATTTAAAAAACATCCAGTCCATACTTGACCAACATCACATTACGCGTTTTTCAATTAAAATATGGATCAATGGCCTGCCGGAGCAAAGCACCGCCTTTATCAGCGCGTTTGAAATGATGTCGGAAAAAAATCCTGAAAAAACGCCCGGGCAGCCGTTTATTCAGGTTGCTGCGCTGGGAATTAAAATCAATGAAAAAACCGTTGCCGGCAAAACAGCCGCCAAAAAAGATTTATGGCAGTATGTTTTCAAGGGGAAAAACGGGGCCCAACCTGAAGAATGGTGGGATGCCACCAACAACCGTGATTTCAACACAGAAATGACATATTCCGACAGTCCCCCGGCTGCGGAAATTCTTCTGGGACCGGACAATTATTGGGGAAAAGTGCTTTCTCCGAGATTACAATGTGATTTTGCCAAATACCCGATCCTGGAATGTGCAATCGTCGCGGTTTCGCCCGGCACGTCGTGGCGTCTGGGCGTACAGGAAATAGGCGGTTCACAATTGCGGCATTGGTTTTTGCAGGACCAACTGACCGATAAGACCGGAAAATTTGTCTATGATTGTTCCCAATTAACCCAGTTGCAAGCCGGCGATGTTTTTAAGATTGAGATTATTCTTGAAAATCGGTCATATGTGGCGCAGTCCCCGCTGCCAGCCGCCCGGGTGCATAAAAAAAAGGAGCCCCCCCTGCCACCGGAAACAAATCCGGATACCATAGTCATTGGCGTCGAACAAAGGGTATATGAAGATTTTGGCAACTTCCAGGAGGTGCAGTCCCGCGTGCGGCATCTGCAGGCGGGGATGCAAAAAAAACTCGCCCTGCCATTGAAGATCATCGGGTTTTCAAACGAGGATTTACGCTCGGCGTATCTGCGGGGGAGAGTGGACATTCTTCTGTCCTACGAGGAGGAATACGCGCAGTTTCAGCGTCCCGGACAGTTAGAATCCTTTCTGACCCTTGCCCGCCAGGGGGCGAAGAGCCAGGCCTGCGGCTTGTACGTTCATCCCAAAAGCGGCATTCACACACCGGAAAATCTTCGCGGACATCGCCTGGCCTATTCCAGCAGTACGGTTGTCGCCAAGGTGACGGAATATTTTTACACGAATCCCGACCCCGGCTACCAGCCGGCGTTTTTCCGGGAACTCATGCACGAAAACAACGCCCGCAATCTGGTCTTGGCCCTGCAGTTGCGGAAAACGGATGCCATCGCCGAATATGAATATATAGAAAAAATTGCCGCTGATTTAAACGTGCACCTGCGCTGTATAGGCAAATCAGCGGCCCAGCCGCATGCCTGCGCTTACATGCGGGTTTCCCGCAATCCGGATAAAAACCAGGCCATACTGAAACTGCGTGATTTGCTTTTACATTTGCATGATGATCCGGGCAATAAGGAGTTTTTAGACTTCTTCGGCATCAGCGCCTTGGTGAAACCGTAAAAAATAAAAATACAAACGCCAACAGCTCGCACATTTTGGCGCCGGCAATAACCACAACACCCATAATGCTATTCAACCTCCATATCACGCCTGGTTTTGCATATAGAACGCATCCGCTTAAAATAATTGAGAAGTAAAACAACCCCTTTTGGCGTCTGTATTTATGCGTGAAGCCTGTGATGGGCAAGCATGCCTTCGCAAAAGGGGGACTCAACATGAAACGCAAGACACTCATAGGAATGATCGTTCTGGCCGCTGTTATCATGGCGTCCGATCCTGTCCATGGGCAGTATTGCCACACCATTTGGGATGAATCCTTTCACTATGAGCCGTCAGATTCCGGGCTGTACCTCAACTGGGTCACCCAGCCCGAGCTTCACGGATTGCCGATTGACTATGTATGGGTTAAGCATGAATACGGTTCCGGACTCCGGCTGAAAAACGTTTATTTGCGCTGGAATTTGTATGAAAAAGACGGGGATAATCAATGGAATCAGGATTATATTCAGCAAAAAAAAATGGAAATACAATTTTTACGGGAAAAAGGTTTTTCCATTATCTTGCGCATCAACCCTTCGCCCGTGCCCACCTGGTACAAAGACCTTGATGCCGGTGAACGGCACTACTTTCGCAACCAATATGTTTCCGATGGTGGTGATCCGATGGTCCCGGCAGGATTAAATTTTCCCTGGGACCGGGACAAATACGGCCTGCTGCGGGAGGGCAACGGCACCATGAGCCTGGTCAGTTTCTGGCATAGAGACTATGAGGAACAGGTCGGGGATTATTTGCGCAATGTTTTTGAGACTTTAGGCAATAATTTTTTCGCAGTCTATATCGCGGTCGGCAAATGGGGCGAGGCTGATTTTCCGGATGCGGGGGATTATCACGGCCATGACAATTGTTACTGGGCATATGATTATTATGCGCAACAGGACCTGCAAAACAACCATCCGGAGTTGACCGGCTTCATGCCGGCCACATGCTCGGGCACAGGGGAACGAACAGTCAACGGTGATTTTGAGGATGACCTGTATCCGGATACCATCGCAAACTGGGGCAGCACATATGCCTGCTATCAGCTGGCCGGCTGGCAGCCGCAGGTGGTGGAGGCGGCGGACGCGCCCCGGGGTCTTTCACGGGTGCTGCAATACTCGGGCCCTTCCTTTGTTTCCGGTCAGGAGGCGGCTTTGCGCCAGGAAATCGTTATTCAACCCGACACAGAATACATTTTAAGCGGCTGGGTGAAATCCATGGACGCGGATACCAAGGCCTGCATGCGTCTCGTGCAAATGGACAGGGAATGGCGCATCCTTGAGGGGGAAACAGTATCCCTGGAAAGCCGTGAGGTGAATTGGCAGGAAGTCTCGGCTGAATTCCGTTCAACCACCATGACCGCCAGGGCCTATGTTGATCTTTACCTGCAACAGGATCATAACAATGCCAGCACGGTTTATTTTGAGGATATTTCAGTGCTGGACAAGCTGCAGCCGGTGGCGGATCATTCGCAGGCCGCACTTTTTTTGGAGTGGTATTACGGCAGGCTGATTGAGGCCATCAATTGGCAGATAGCGTGTATCAAAAAGTATTATGACGGACGCTTGATCCTGATGGAAGGGGGGTATGCCGCCCGCAATGGCGACATTGAGGCTGAAATCAACAACGACCTTTCCGGCCTGACCAGAAACTATCGCTGGGTTTGCCGCGGCATCGCGCCGGACCGTTATTTGGCCGGACTGACGGACAAACAAAATATTTATTTTGCCTATACGGCCGTTGAGCAAAAAAACAAGGGACACGACATAGACGGCTCGCCCCTGCCTGCCTGGGATGACTCTCCCCTGCAAAGCGACTGGTCCATGGCAAAATATTTTGCCTACCTGGCTGACAAACACGGGCTGAAACTGTGGTCGGAAAACACGGGTGACAGCTTTGTGACGCCCGTGGATATGGACAATGCTTTTGCCAATGTTCATGCCTATGGCTACCAAGGCCTGGGCTGGAAGGACGCGCCCGCCCTTTTATATGCCCCCGGCAAGGCCAATCTTGAAGATCTGGAACGGAATATTTTTCAATATGGCGGCATTACTGAACCAGAGGGTTTTGCAGAAGAATTTACCGCGCCCGCCAATACTTCGCCGCCGGCCTGGTCCACTGCCAGTGTGGAGATAAAATGCCTGCCAGGAGGCAGCGACAGTATCGGCCGGTTTCAGTTACAGGGCGCAACCAGCGGCGAAGCTTGTTCGCCGGAAGCGACTTCTCTAAATATCAGGGAATATTTTGACAGCGTTGAAATAAAAATAGACGCCATCAGTCCCGGCTTGAGTCTTGATCTGGGATTGCGGGATAAACAGGGCAGATATTTTTGGGCCAGGACCGGCCTGGACTCGGCAGGAATATACAGGCTAAAAATGCCTGCCTGGACATTTGAAGCCGGGGTCGTAGATCTGGGCGTTTTTCGCTGGGTATTGCGTCTGCAGGGGCCGGTTGGCGGCCAGGCGGACCTGGATTACATTCGCCTGCTGAAAACCTCCGCATCACCGGCCGGTTTTTATGAACCCTTCCTGGGGAACGGGGAAGCCGGCTGCCTGCCGGCAGGATGGTGTGACCATACCCTTGACAACGGTTTTGGTGCCCTCTTGGTTTGCGATCCCGCAGGCGGCGGCAGGGGGATTTTTAGTTGTACGGACTATCAGAGTAAAACCCTTCCTGACGACAGTATACTCTATTTCGGCAAAGTTCATTCGCCGCTTATCCGCAACCTGGACATCAACCAGTTTGGCGCCCTGGAAATGAAAGTGGCGGACGTGGATGAAAACACCTGGCTGGATGTCGGCATTACCGAGCTGGATAAAAACAACAATTACACCATCT
>JAFGIQ010000085.1 GCA_016929575.1 candidate division FCPU426 bacterium | reverse complement strand
CCGGCCGATGGCTACGGCGGCCTGAATTTCAATGCCAGCATGGATGCAGCCAATCCGAACATCGCGTCATACCTGGACACCCCCTATGTTGCCTGGAATGAAAATGCGGGCATCGCCCAGTATGTTTTTGTGAAATACTACGATGGCAGCAGCTGGCAGTCGCTGGGCGGAAGTCTGAATGTGAATGGAACCAGGAACGCATCTTTTCCAGATATCGAAATTGCCAATGGCACGCCTTATGTATGCTGGCGGGAGAGCGACGGCGTTGCCAACCAGATTTATGTGAAGCGCCATAACGGCCTGGACTGGGAACCGCTGGGTGGAAGCTTGAATATTCAGGGCA
Organism: candidate division FCPU426 bacterium; assembly: GCA_016929575.1. Lineage (GTDB taxonomy): Bacteria > Oederibacteriota > JAAXVQ01 > JAAXVQ01 > JAUVAV01 > JAFGIQ01. The sequence goes on along the minus strand of JAFGIQ010000085.1, from coordinate 8,658 downwards.
ACCGGGAGGCAAGCTATCCGGCGATAACCGTATTTCAGGGAGACCCTTGTGTTATCTGGCAGGAAAGCAACGGCACCTATGAACAATTGCATGTCAAGCAGTATCACCAGGGAGGATGGGCGCATATCGGCAATGTCTTAAATACCAATGCTTCGCAAAACGCCACGATGCCGGACATATTTGCCGGCCAGGAAAACCTCTATGTGACCTGGCAGGAGTCGGTGGCAGCCAGCAGCAGAGTGTATGTAAAAAAATACCTGCCTGTAACGCCTACGCCCACGTGCACGGTTACGTTTACAGCCACGTCCACGGCCACATGCAGCCGCACGTATACGGCCACTTCCACCCGCACCCCGACCGCCAGCCCCACGTGCTCCGAGACACTGACGGCAACAGTCACCTTTTCCGCCACGGAAAGCCCGACTGGCACACCCACACCCTCTATTAGCCCCACCGTCACCATGACCAAAACCATCACCGTTACCCTGACTGCAACCGCATCCCCGAGCCAAACAGGGTCTGCCACCATTACCCTGACTATCACCGTGTCGCCCACGCAGACCAAAACCGCCACTATCTCGCCGACCCCCTTGGCCATACCCAAGGATCAGATCCTGTGTTATCCCATGCCTGCCACCGGTGACCAGGTGTGGTTTTATTATTGGATGAATGGCCCGGGGGTTATGGAAATAGACATTTACAATTTGGTCGGGGAAAAGGGCGCAACCCTTTCTTTCCAGCATACGGAAAGCGGATACATGAAATCCGCATGGGATATCCGCCAGGTGGCCAATGGCGTCTATTTTTATCGCGGCCGTTGCCGGGATGATTCAGGTTCCCGTATATATCCTGTTAAGAAAATCGCGATTGTCAAATGAAACACCAAAAAACGTTCCCTGCCAAGGGATGGAATACGGGTGATACAAAATACGAGTGGGAAGGCCTCTGCAGGATGAAGGTGTAAAAAGCTGTTTGCAGTGCATCACGTCCCTGCCGTGGCGCCAAACCAAATCCCGGACTTGGTGCCCCCCACCAGGCAGGGATGGTATTCCAATCCAGCCGCACAAAAGTGGCTGCCCATCGAAGACCTGCCAGACCCCATACACAGATATTTGACGGGATTTTTTCACAAGGCTTTTGGCCTGTGGGCGGCAAACGCGCATATACAGTAAGGTTTAGAAAAGACAGCGACGGCACGTGTTGCTGGAATATCAAGGGGGGCAAGCAGTAAGTGTGTTTGTCCGCCCTTTCCCAGGTTAATACATCCAGGTTAAGCCGAGCATGCCTTCCAGCCGTTGATCCGCATTTTTATTGACATTGTCCAAAACCAGTGGTTTTTCAGGAATGTTCCAGCCCGAGGGCGTGTAGGCAAGATTGGTAATGGCCACGGTGAGGTTCAGTTTCCACGAGGGTTCTTCAATGCCCACGCCAAAGCGGAATGACCGGGTAGACACGCTTTCCGTAAGCAGGTAGGGATCCTGGAAATAGTCATATTCCACCACGGTATCCGTCAGGCTGTCGTTCACCAAAGTGCGCGTGGTGGTTGTTTGTTCCAGCAGTTTATAGCGGATGGATTCATAGGACAACCGTTGATCCATATAACTGGCGCGCACATAAAGCCCCTGCAAGACCTGGTATTGGGCACCCAGGGAAAAGGAGGAGAACCCCGAGTCCGCCAGGGTCTGCTCAACCGTTTCTTGCCGGGTCTTGCATGATCCCAGCTGGTATTCCAAGGAGATGAGGGATCCTTCGCCCGGGACCAGGGCCAGGCCGATGCCAATGCCCGAGGAGGAAGTGCGAATCGGCTTTTGCAGGGCCAAGGTGTCGGCATCCAAAACCTCCAGTGTGCCGACAGGATAGGGATGATCAATGCCATGGTTGTGAAAAGAAACCCCGAAACGCAAATCATCTTCCCGCGCCATGGGCAGGCGCACCCGAAACTGCAATTCATAATCCAGGTTGCGCAAAGCAAGAGACAGGCGATCTTCTTCGGCCCATTCCAGAAAAGCATCCTTATATTCATACTTGAGCTGCAGGGAGATGTCCATCAGGGTTTTGTAGGCATACAGACCATTCCAGGTGGCGAAAAAAGGCCTGCGCTTTTCTTTCAGCCAGTCTGCCAGCGGCGGGTCGATCGCGGCAGGATCCTCGGCGGCGGTCTCTCGGGTCTCCAAACCACCCTGGAGGGTGAGTCCAAAATCAAGGTGATCCTCGGAAGTGAAGACCTCGCTGAGCCGGCAGGCCAAGCCGGATTCCAGGATGTTGCTGGAAGTGCGATCTTCGCGTATTGCCTCAAGCCCGGCGGATTGGACGCCTTTAAATCCGGCGCCCAAGGCAAAAGCGGGGGACAGGCGGTAAGCGCCCCGGAACATGCCGCCGGCTTGCCAATAATCCAACCGGTCTTTTTCATCGGCAGAGGAGAGCGCCTGCCAGCTCCCCAGGGGAACAAACTGCAGGCCGATAGTATCGTCCGGCCAGAGCATGACGCCCTGGTAAAGGGAGGGGCCGGAAGCCAAGGCGCCGCCCAGGGTGGCGCGCTTCCAGGAGTATACGGTATTGGGCAAAAGGGTATTCCCGTCGGCATCAAGGTTTGAAAAGTAGTAATACAGGTATTCATATTTGGTTTCTATGGTTGTGGTATTCCCGTCGGCATCATACGAATAGAGTATGACCGTCCTGGTGGAAGAGGGTTTGGGTACAAGGCGGACAGCTTGATCTTCCGGCCGGGTGGTAAACTCGTTTATCTCCACCCGTTGGCTGCCTTGCAGAGATAAATCCAGACGGTTGGCAGGAGTGAGAAAGGCAATCCCGGCCGGATTGCCCAGCGTAAAGAGGGACAAGACAGAACTTTCGTCTTCCAGCGTGTATTGCGGATTGCCCAGCGCTGCAACAGTGGCATCATCGGCAAAAGCAGGAAAAACGGAAAGACACCAGCAAGCCAAAAGGCCGCCCCCTATGGCAAGGGATCGGATGGACATGTGAAGCAAAAGCCTCCTTACATCAATACGGTGACTGTTGGCAAAAGACATGCTGCTGATGATAACCTCCGTGATGGCGGATGTCAAGCGCTTGCTTGACGCCGGAGTATGTTTTTGTTATAGTTGCAATTCTTCAGCCCGGGCAGGCATGATATTGGACCCCGGGGGCGCCTATCCGGCTGAAGCGTGGTTGACAATAATCCCGCCCACGGGTAAAGGATGGACAGGCATGCCGGCTGTTTGGATCCGTTTTGGAGATAAAAGAGATTACCCCATTGTAGTGGACCCCGGGGTTTTGGCCGCCACCGGCACACTGGTGAAAAAGCGGGTACAGGGCAAAACCGCCTGCCTGGTCTCGCATCCGCGCATTCATCGTCTCTACGGGAAAATCGTGGAAGGGTCGCTGCGCCGAAGCGGGATGAAGATCCTGCGGATTCTTGTTCCCGAGGGAGAGACCACCAAGACACTCGGACAGGTTGAAGGAGTGATAGGGCAAATGCTTCATGCCCGCCTGGATCGCGCATCTTTTATCGTGGCTTTGGGGGGCGGGGTGGTGGGGGATTTGGCGGGCTTGGCGGCCGCCATCTACATGCGCGGCATAGAATTCATACAAATTCCCACAACCCTTCTGGCCCAGGTCGACTCCTCGGTCGGAGGCAAAGTCGGGGTCAACCATGCACAAGGCAAGAATCTTATCGGCGCCTTCCTGCAGCCCCGGCTGGTCATAACGGATCCCCAGGTACTTAAAACACTGACGGCCAGGCAATTGCGCTCAGGGTTGGCAGAGATGATCAAAGCCGGAATTATTGCTGATTCCGGCTTTTTCCGGCAAATGGAGGAGCACATACAGGACATAGCAGCTTTGGATATGAAATGGATGAGCACAGCCATTGCCCGCAGTTGCCGTATAAAAGGCCGGATCGTTGAAAAAGACGAGAGAGAAAAAGGGCTGCGGGCCATACTCAATTACGGCCATACATTTGGACATGCCTTGGAGGCGTATCATCAGTATCGAGGATATACACACGGGGAGGCCGTGGCCCTGGGGATGGCAATAGCCGCGCATTTGGCGCTGCTGCTGGGCCTGTGTAAAACTGAGACAGTTTCCCGGCAAATATCCTTATTGCGCCAGGCTGGACTGCCAGTGAAGGGGAAAAGGGAAGAACTGAACAGGATCGAATCTCTGATGAAAGTTGACAAAAAAGCTAGCGAAGGCAAAAACAAATTTGTATTGACACCCCATATTGGTCATGCTAGGATTGTGAAGCAAATATCGTCTTTTTCTGTGCACCGGGTACTTAAAGCCGTTCTCGGAAGTGCCTGAGGGCGGAGGTTTCTTTATGGCAAAGGATGACTCCGGATTTGCCGAAATTGAGGAGTATAGTAAAAAATTAAACAGTAATCCTGAATCCTTAGTGTTTGTCCCGCTGGCTGAGGCTTATCGTAAAAGCGGAATGCTCGATGAAGCAATCGAGACCTGCCTGAAAGGATTGCAATTACACCCCTCGTATATGAGCGCCCGGATGGTTTTGGGGCGTGCGTATATGGAAAAAAAAATGTACGAGGAGGCAGAGACAGAATTCAGGAAAGTGGCCTCCGCTGATGTGAACAATATCATGGCGCATTCGCTTTTGGGTCAGAATTACATGAAACAGAACAAATTCGCGGATGCCATCAAGGAATACCAAAAAGTACTGACCCTGAATCCGGATGATATGACGGCCCAGCAGATGCTGAACAAAGCGCTGGAGCTGGCCCGGCAGACCAACGCGCCGAGGGTCCCCGCCGAGACAGACAAAACGGCGGCGGATAACGACAGAAAAAAAACCATTTCCCGGGCGGAAGCATTCAGCCAGCAGGGAGACATCGAAAACGCCATCAAGCTGTATCAGATGATCCTGGATGCAGACCCGGAGAATTTGGTGGTGCGTCAAAGGCTGAAGGACCTGGAAGTCCGCAAGGCCAAGGCCAGTGCGCCCCGCAAGGCTCCTGAACGGGCAAAATCAGATATGTTCAGCGCCAACTACCGGGACAACGATAAAATTACTTCGGATGACATATTATCCGTAATGAAGGACACGGTTCCGCGTATACCGTCCGCTCCCAAGACCGCGCCGGCCCCTGAGCCCAAACCGGCACCCAAGGCGGAGGCCAAACCCAGCGTCAAGGCGCCCGAAGCGGCGAAAGTCGCGGATGCGGAACTGGTCAACTTGCCGGCCTTGACGAAGTTGAAACAGACTGAGGGCATCCTGGGCATCATGCTGATGGATATTCACGGCAAGGTGTTGTCCAGCACGCTGAAAGCCAAAGCGGCTACGGCGGAGCTGACCAATACCGTTTCTTTGATTTTCAGCAAGACCGAGAAATCCGTGCAAGTCATGGATTACGGCACACAGGTCAACCAGATTCTTATCACCGGGGAAAAGGGCCAGATCATTTTTAGTAAAATCGGGTCCAAGATTTTGGTTGTGATGGCGGATGAAAACATCAATTTGGGAAAGATGCGTTTGGCAATGAGTGAGGTAGTTAAGGCGCTTCGCTAAACACGCGGCAAAACGCTACTCGGAGATACGATGGATTTCAAAACCATACTGAATGAAATGGTCAGTAATGTGGACGGAGCCATTGGCGCCGGTTTGGTGGGAACAGACGGGATCGTCATCGAGCAGATCGCCCTGAAAGGCACTTTTAATATCAGCGATGTCGGTGCGGAGTATGCGACCATCATTAAAAATGCGAAGAAAGCCTCGGAGAATTTTGGGTTGGGAAAAACCAGCGAGATTCTGATCAGCACGGAAAGGGCGATGATGATCATGAACACGGTGAGTAATTCCTATTTTGTGGCCATCGCCCTGGACTTGGAGGGCAATCTGGGCCGCGGGCGTTTGGAAGTGAAAAAAGCCATACCAAAATTTGAAAAAGAGCTGACATGACGTTTTACGCGCAAACAGGTTGGCTGGCGGGCTGGGCACACCACTTTTTTTCCGGCAGGAGAAAAAGTGGTTCCTTTTTTAGGGGGCAACAGTGCCGCCCACATGGCGCTGCTGCCGGAGACATCAGTTTCCCGGATTCGTATTGGAGTCCCTGTGCGGGAGCTAAGGAGTGAACCAAGCGCGGTTGTCCCACACCCACAGCCGGTATGTTTTTAAGGTTCCGGGCAGCGGACGCCTTTGGTGGGGCATCATACTGGGCGTGAGCGCGTTGGTGGTTTTGCTCCTGCTCATGGCGGGGGAAAAGAGTCTGTTTAAAGTCATTGTCTGCTACCGTGAATTGGAGCACTTGGAAACCAGCTGTGAAGACGTAAAGATGGAAAACGAAAAGCTGCGGCAGCAAATCGAGGATTTGCAGCATGATCCCAAGGCCATGGAGCGCATTGCGCGCGAGGAATTGGGAATGGTGCGCAGCGACGAGATTGTTTACCGGTTTGTGGATCCGGAAAAAGCCAGACCCAAGGAATAACCACATCACCGGCCGGCAACCGGAAGCCGGCAAACCGGCGGGCTTCCGGTGGCAGCTAAAATATACTTGACGCTTGGTAAAGGTCATGGTATATCCGAAATCACGGCTACGTCGATGCGCTCTGCGACAGGAATGCGAAGAAGGCGGTGTGCGAAGGCGAAATGCACTGGGAGCCGATTTCCGATCAAGACCGAAAGATAATAGCCAAACAAATCAACAGGGAACCAAGAAACCTGTGCGGCGTGGCACGGCGGTGTCCGCAACAGTGTCCGCAGGTAAGCGTCAATTATCCCTTGCCGCAGACGGAAAAGGACGCGAATTTTTTCCCGACGGTTTTTTGGTTGACTTGTCCTGAGGCGGTACGCCGCATCGGCGGCATCGAAGACCGGGGTTTTATCCAGCATATCCAGGTGCAAATAAACGCCAATAAGCGGCTTTCGGAGATTATCCAGGCAGCGCATGAGGAGTATGCCTATATACGGCGCGCCATGCTGGGGCCGGACCTGAAAGCAAAAATGCGCGCCGGCGCGGAGCAGCCGGTGCAGCAAATCAATAAGGTAGGCATAGGCGGTGTCGGGGACTTGAAAGGCATCAAATGCCTGCACATGCATTATGCCCATTATTTGGCCACCCGCAATAATCCTATCGGCGAGTTGGTCGATAAGATGCTTAAACTTTCGGGTAAAAAATGGCAGTGCAACCAATGCCGTCAACACGCTGATACCCAACCCGCCGGGGTGGCGGAATAGGCAGACGCAGCGGACTTAAAATCCGCTGGACCGTAAGGTTCGTGCCGGTTCAAGTCCGGCCCTCGGCACCAGCGCCGCGCTGCGCGCGGCGCAGAGAATCGAAAATCGAGAATAGAAAATAAGCATCACTGAGATTTTCGATTCGGTCGGTTTTCCATTTTCGATTTTCGCCAAAAGACACAAGACTGTCCGCGCTGCACGCGGCGCAGAGAATCGAAAATCGAGAGTAGAAAATAAGCATCACTGAGATTTTCGATTCGGTCGGTTTTCCATTTTCGATTTTCGCCAAAAGACACAAGACTGTCCGCGCTGCGCGCGGCGCAGAGCATTTGAGAGTGGAGAGTGGATAGTAGAGTAAAGCTCTCAAATGCGGTCTACTCTCTACTCTCGGATCTTAAAAATTCGCTTCGCGTTGTGTTGTTTCCTCCAATATCTTATCTCACTCATGCCGGCTAATCTCTACCCCAGCGCAGCTGATTATTTATCTTGACTATATGTACCAAAAATGGTACATATAGAATATATGAAACAATATCTGCCCGCATTTTTTTACAAGACAACGACTGGCGCAGAACCGGTTAGAGATTGGTTGAAATCTTTAAATAGGGAAGAGAAAAAGCACATCGGCGAGGACATTAAGACTGTTCAGTTTGGTTGGCCTTTGGGAATGCCCTTGGTAGGAAAAATAGCGCCTGGAATTTGGGAAGTGCGAACCCATTTGAGAGATAAGATCGCGCGAGTCTTTTTTACAGTATATGATGACAATATCGTTCTGCTGCATGGGTTTATTAAGAAAACGCAAAAAGCACCTAAGCAGGAAATTTATTTAGCCCGGCAACGGTTAAGACAATTAAAAAAAGGTGGAAAACCATGAAAAACAAACACATCGGCGCGAACTTTGACAGCTTTCTTCAAGAAGAAGGCGTCCTGGAGGAAGCACAAGCCACGGCAGTCAAAAGAGCGATTGCATTTCAGATTAAAAAGATTATGGCACAAAAGAAAATTACCAAGACGGAAATGACACGACGGATGCACATAAAAAATCGAGCGCAAATAGACAGACTTATGGATCCGACAAACAATTCGGTTACGCTTTTAACCTTGGAAAAGGCGGCCAACGCGCTCGGAAAACACTTGAAGCTTCAGTTGGTATAGCGGCCATGTCGTATCGTACAGAGCTGCCGAGGGTATTTGAACTTCGCGATCTAATTGAAGATCCAGAGGCTCCAAATTCTTGTTTTCGTGATTTGGAACGGCAACTAAAAGATTCAATATGGATGTCGAAATGGCGTGTAATAGAAAATGAATTGCATGGGCTTGATATCGAGGCATGGAATGATGTGTTAAACGATAAACAGGTTAAATCATATCTAACACGGTGGAACCCCGTTTTTTCAGCGACAGTGACCTCAAGCCCAAGGGAAATGAACAATCAAGGACAGCCGGTTGGCTGATCCTAATAAATCAGGTAT
>JAFGIQ010000084.1 GCA_016929575.1 candidate division FCPU426 bacterium | reverse complement strand
GATTGAGCAGTGGACTTTTCTTTTCCGCTGCCTGCTGGGTAAAAAGATATCCCCGGCACGTGTACGCGTAATTCGGACAGCAATGAGAAGGGCTAAAAACCCAAAATATCAAGGAGGCAATCATCATGAAAAATCTCTCTGTATTAACACTCGCTGTTCTTTTCATCGCCAGCCCGGCTTATGCAAAAACACCCGCAGCCGACCCGGCAGACGAAGCGCAGGTGCCGATCAACAGCCAAGACAACCATCCGGGTGAACCAGTTCCTCCTGTTTCCATTCCGGCCCAACCTGCAGGCCCCGCTCTGAGAGCCCAGGAAACCCGTTTGCTTGCCATGCAGAAACCCGCATACGAGGCTGAAACCCTGTTTGCTTCCAGAATCTACGCCCACGGCGGCTATGGGGCCTTTGGCAACAAAATCACGACGTATGACGGCAAGACAGGCTATATGGCCGGCGGCCGGGGCGCCTGGATCATCAATCACTGTTTTTTGCTCGGCGGCGGAGGCTACGGCGCCACCTGCCCTGCCATCGAACGGGAGTTTGCGCAGGAGCAAAAAAAGCTCAAATTCGGCTACGGCGGGCTGGAGCTGGGATATGTTTTCACCCCGCACCGCCTCCTGCATTTTTCCCTGCAAGCCTTGATCGGCGCCGGGGGCATCGGCTATGTAGAGGAAGTAATCACGGGCAGGGATGAATACGGGAATGACATCATCGCATACGAGGGTGAAGGGGATGCTTTCTTTGTGGCCGAACCCATGCTCTATCTGGAAGTAAATGTCACGGAGTGGTTTCGGCTCTGTCTGGGCGGCGGGTATCGCTATGTTGCCGGCGTGGATCTAAAAGGCGTCAGCAACCAGGATCTTAGCGGCGCCAGCGCAGAGCTGTTATTCAAATTCGGTTACTTTTAAAAGCGCGGCAAAACCGGTTTTATTTCGCATTGACTGCCGGAAACAGCGTTTGTTATGATATCCCCTGGCCGGCAGGAGGTGACCGCGCATGGAGAATGCATTCATCATCAAATGTCCCAAATGCGGGATTGAAGTGCTTGTTGACCGGATTACCGGCGAGGTTATCGAGACCCGGGAGCCGCTCGTTTCCGAAAGCACGGGCGACCGTTTTAGCGATGCCTTGAAAAAAGTAAAATCCAGCCCCCGCGAGGCGGAGGAAAAATTTGAAAAATCCAAGGCCGCCGAGAAAAACAAATCCAAAGAGCTGGATGCGCTCTTTAAAAAATCCCTGGAACAGGCAAAAAAGGAAGGCCCCATAGGCAAGCAAATGCGGGATATTGATTTTGAATAAAAAGCCGCAGGTATCCGCCTGTGGCTCTTATTCCCAGGCCCGGATAAGAGCCTTCCGGGGAGGCCAAAGCCTGGTTCCTGTCATGATGATTCAGGCGCCGGTCTCACTTCTCCCCCCCTTTTGGGCGGGAAACAAGGGCAAAGGAAACCCTGCCCTGCCGGTAATAACCTGCTGGCGGAACTGATGAAATCCGTCTTGATTATTTCAATAAATATGGTAAATACTACTCTGTCCTTTAACTGAATATGACTTTGTCTGGAGGTTTGCATCATGCCCGAGCAAACGATTGAAAAACGCGAATTTAAAACCGAGGTCAACCAACTTCTGGATCTGGTGGTCCATTCGCTCTACTCGCACAAGGACATCTTCCTGCGGGAGCTGATCTCCAATGCGTCGGATGCCATTGACAGAATCCGCTACCAGGCCCTGCTCAACAGCGCCTTGCTGGAGGAAAACCCTGTCTGGCAGATCGCCATCAGCATTGATCAAGCAGCCAGCACGCTGACGATTTCCGACAACGGCATCGGCATGACGCATGACGAACTGATCCACCACCTGGGTACTATTGCCAAATCCGGCACCAAGGAGTTTTTGGCGACCCTGCAGCAAAACCAGGAAAACATCAATTTGATCGGCCAATTCGGCGTGGGTTTTTATTCCTCCTTTATGGTCGCGGACAAAGTCGAGGTGGTCAGCAAACCCGCGTCAGGCGATGCCCACCGCTGGGTATCGGACGGCAAGCAGGGATTCGAGATCGGACCGGCAGCAAGGGCCGGACGCGGCACGGATATTGTGCTGCAGCTCAAGGAAGAGTGTAAAAATTACCTGGAGGAGCATGAAATCCGTTCCCTGGTTAAAAAATACTCGGATTTTGTGGAATTCCCCATTGTCATGGAGGTGGAACGGGAGGAACTCCCCCGGGATAAAGACGGCAAGCCGCTTGAGAATGCCACACCGGAAAAAAAGCGGGTGACGGAAACCTTGAATTCCATGAAAGCCATCTGGACCAAATCCAAAAAAGACGTCGCCGCAGACGAGTACAATGAGTTCTACCGCCACCTTACGCACGAGTACGCCGACCCGCTGGATGTCATTCATTATCACGCCGAAGGCACGATCGAATTCAAGACCTTGATCTATATCCCCAGCCAGCCGCCCTTTGACCTGATGCTGCACGAATCGCAGAAAGGCCTGCAGCTGTATATCAACCGCGTTTTCATCATGAGCGATGCGAAAAATCTGGTCCCGCCGTATCTGCGCTTCCTCAAAGGCGTGGTTGACACCAACGACCTGCCGCTCAACGTGTCCCGGGAGATTCTGCAGCAGGACGCCCAGTTGGACAAGATCAGGAAAAACATCGTGCATAAAATCCTCGCCCATCTGAAAGAGATGATGGAAAAGGACTATGAAAAATACCTGAAATTTTACCAGGCTTTTGGCACGGTTCTCAAAGAAGGCCTGCATTATGACTATGAACAAAGGGAGGCCATCGCCGGACTGCTGCTCTTTGAAAGCACCAAAACCAAGCAGGGCGAGTACCGTTCTTTGGGCCAGTATCTCGCCGACATGCCGGCCGGGCAAAAATCCATTTACTACCATACCGCCGAGGACCGGCTGACCGCCCTGGGCTCGCCTTATCTCGAAGCCTTCCGCGCAAAAAACTGGGAAGTGCTGCTCATGCTTGAAGCCATTGATGAAATCGTGCTGCCCGATCTCTATGAATTCAAGCAAAAACCGCTAAAAGCGGTGAGCAAAGGCGAGTTGGATTTCAGCGAAGACGGCAAGCAAGAAAACGAGGAAAAGCATAAAAAGGACGCTGAAACATACAAGGACCTGCTTTCCTTGATCCAGGCCAAACTCACGGACGAGGTCAAGGAAGTTCGCTTTTCCAAACGCTTAACCGACAGTCCGGCCTGCCTGGTCCTGGACGAAACAGGAATGAGCCGGCACATGCAGTCGCTCTTCAAGGCCATGGGCAAGGAAATGCCCCCGCAGAAGAACATCCTGGAAATGAACCCCCGCCACGCCCTGATCGGCCATCTGGACAAGCTCCGGCAGGAAAATCCGCATTCTGCGGTACTTGACGATTATGTGGCCTTGCTGTATGACCAGGCGCTTTTAAGCGCCGGCTTCAAGGTGAAGGATCCGGCTTCATTCTCCCAGCGCCTGACACAGCTTATGCTTGCCCGCCAAGCGGACAGCAGCGCCGCTTAAAAGGATCTCTCCCGGCATCAAACCGCTTTGGGCTTTATGCCTGCAATTCGTTGCTGACAGGAGTCCGGGTTTTATTATATAGTAATAGGGATAGTTTGAACATCCGGCAGGGAGCAGGGCATGAAGCAGGTATTAAAGAAAAGACCGCTGGGCATCATTGTGCTGTCGCTGTTTCACATGGTATCCGGACTTTTCGTCTTGCTCATTGCCTGTCTCACCTGGGTTTTTCTGGATAAAATCAATATTTTTTTCTCCCTGCTCGTCACTCCGGCGGAACGCTTCATCACCTCCGGTTTGATTGCCTGTCTGGTGCTGGTAATCTCGGGCGTGTTGATGTGGCGCGGCGACACGTGGGGATATTATCTCGGGTCCTTCCATTACCTGGCGGGTGCGTTGCAGAACATCAACACCCTGCTCATGCTTCCTTTTTTCCTCTCCTCCGTCTACCCCAACGTGGAGCCCGTCATCCTGATCACGCCCCAGTTGTTTTTTGCCTTCTACGGCCTGCAGGGGCTCTTGCAGGCTTTAATCTACCTGTATTTTTTCAAGCGGAGCGTGCGGGTGTATTTCCGGGTGGAGGAGCAAAACCACTGGAGGTTCCTGATCATCCAGCTTATCATCTGTCTGGGCATCATCATTCTCGGGCTTTTATACGCCATCATCATGTAGGCGGCAGCTCCCGCCGTTTCACAGGCAAAACAGCACACTGTGTTTGAACCAATCGCATCCCGTTTATTGCCACACCGCCAGCAAAGGAGGAAGCAACGCATGTCCTGCAGACGCAATGTCGTTGTTCTTTGTTTATTGCTGCTCACAGCACCGGCCTGCAGCCAGCGGCAGCCGCAGACGGATCCGTCGGTCATTCCTTTGCCGGAGGCCGAATCCTGGGTTTTAGGCGATATCCTGCGGAATCAACAGGAAGAGATATTTAAATTCGTGCGCGCGGATGAAACCGTCCAAAACTGGCAGGATCTGATAACGGTCACCCGCCTCCGCCATTCCACCCGCCCCTTGCCCGCCATCCG
>JAFGIQ010000083.1 GCA_016929575.1 candidate division FCPU426 bacterium | reverse complement strand
TCCGCGGACGGCGGTTCTTCTGCCAGCACACGGGACGGATCGAATTTCTCCGCGGACGGCGGTTCTTCTGCCAGCACACGGGACGGATCGAATTTCTCCGCGGACGGCGGTTCTTCTGCCAGCACGCGGGACGGATCGAATTTCTCCGCGGACGGCGGCTCTCCCTGGATGTTTCCCGCCGGGTCTTCCTTCTGCGCCGTTTCTTCCCCAGGATAGGGAGGTAATGGCGCGCCCCAGGCACTGTCCATTTCCGAAGGGACTTCGTCCAGTATCTTTTCTATCTCATCCGCTTGGTTGTCCGAAGACGCCGGAGCAACTTCTCTGGCATGGTCCGGCGTGGTGACAGCACCAGAGGCTTTAAGTCCGATGAGTTCTTTCGTTTCCGGCGCCAAAACGGCACGCATGTCTTTGGCGCGGTTGGTGAAATAATCATACAAATCATTAAAAGCCGATTGTATTTTTTCCGGCATGGCATAAATCTGCGTCATGCCATCCATCATAATTTTCGTCTCTGCCAGCTGTTCTATCGTGGGATCGTCGTAGTCATATCCCCGTTCCCAAAAAATAGCCCCCATAAAACCATTGATATGCGAATACAAACCATCGGCATCCTGCCTCAATCCGGCATCCGCATTCCCGCTTGCTTGGTTGACGCGCGCAATAATGACATAAGCGGAAATGATGCCCTCTTTCACTTCCGCGAGTGTCAGCTCGGGCTTTTCCAATAAAGCCTGCAGGCGGTCCACATACTTTTGCATGCAAAAACTCCTCTTATGTTCACAGACAACTTTATAGTATTACATCATGCTTTTTCGTGCAACAACTGATTTGGTTTAAAACCGGCCTTTAAAATCATGCCTTTTTATCAAAACAGAATACTGAAACCTCTGAAAAAGGTTTTATGGCCATCCGCCCACCCTCTGGCGGCCGTCCGGCGAAAGCCCATCCCAAACATCCGTTTGCAATCAATTTTTCAGAGGTTTCATACTGTTACTCCTTTTGGGAGAAAATTTTATTCCCCGGGCTGTAAAAATCCCCTGCCAAGTCCTAGGTTTTCTATGTTTTCCACGGTAATGGTGATGCCGCCGCGGTCATTTTTCACCACGCCTTCCACCAGGTAAGGACCGTAACCAAACAGTTTGTGTCCGTGTTGTTGATACGCCTTTGGAAACAGGGTTATTTCGAATATATCCGTCCAATCCTCCAGGGTGATGAATTTCATCATTTCTCCGGTTTTATGCACCCGCGTCCTTCTCCAGGTAACCAGCCATCCATAGATCCGGACATGCCGGCCGGCATAACGCGCCAAATCCTCAGCAGCAACAGTGCCCGGACCTGCCAAGGCCGAGAGGCTCTGCCGAAAGAGCATCAAAGGATGGGCGCGCGGCGACAGCTGCATGCGGCTAAACTCGCCTGCCAGCTGCTCATCCGGCGTCGCATCCGCAAGACACGGGATGACCTTGGTTGTTGTCAGGGGCAATTCCTTCACGCCCCGGCCCGCATGCTGCCGGTGCTGCGCCAGTTCCCATTCCCAGGCCAAACGCGTCCGCTGCGAATGCAATCCGTCACAGGCGCCGCTTTCTATCAAAGCCAGGCTTTCCTCCTTCGTCAGCGGCACGCGCGCCAGCAAATCCTGCAGTGATAAAAAGCGCCCGTGGTGGGCGCGGTTTTTTTCCAGCAAGGCCGCGTGCGTAATGGAAAGCCCGGAGACCGCCATCAATCCCACGCGCAGGCTTTTGTCCTGAACACTATACCGCCAGCTGCTCTCATTGATGTCCGGCGGCAAGAGGCGTATGCCCTGGCGCCGGGCCTCCTCCAAATAGGCTGCGGCCGGATAGAATCCTCCCTGATTGGACAGCACGGCCGCCAGAAAATGAGCCGGATAATGGGCTTTCAGATATGCCGCCTGAAAGGACAGCTGCGCATAAGAAGCGCTGTGCGCTTTGCAAAACGCATACCCGCCGAAGGCTTCGATCTGCCGCCAGATTTCCTTACGCGCGGGTTCTGCCAGCCCGCGCGCCTGGGCCCCCGCAAAAAAGCGCGCCTGGTAAGTCTCCATCCGCTCCCAGTGCCGTTTTTTGCTCATGCATTTTCTTAACGCGTCCGCCTCTCCCAGCGACATGCCCGCAACCGCGTGCACGACTTTGATGACATCCTCCTGGTACACCATGACCCCGTAGGTGTCGCACAAGATGTCCTTCAGGCACGGGTGCGCAAAGCATACGGGTTTGCGGCCAAGGTGGCGTTCCACAAACATTTTCATCATGCCGCTGTTGGATACACCCGGGCGAATAATGGATGACGCCGCCACCAGCAAGCCGAAGTCATCGCACTTGAGTTTGCGCAGCAAAAGGCGCATGGCCGGGGATTCCACATAGAAGCAGCCCAGGGTTTTGCCTGCGCGCAATAGGGCTCGCGTCTTTTCATCCGTATACGGATCAACCCGCGACCAATCCACCTTCATCTCTTTGCTCACATCCCGGATGACCGCCAGCCCGCGCTGTCCCAGCAGGTCTATTTTCACAAATCCCGCATCCTCCACCGCGTGCATGTCATATTGCGTGACCACCACGCCTTTGGCTGACATTTCCTTGGGCATAACCTGATCCACGGGACAAGGCGCGATCACAATCCCGCCCGGATGCACGGACAAATGCCTGGGAAGCCCCTCCAGTTTTTCCGCCATCTGCAAAACGCTCTTCCACGGCTCTTCGGTCAGCGGCAAGTCCCGCGCTTCCGGGATTTTTTTTTTGGCTTTGGCAATATCCGCCACGCTGCCCGAATGGGGAAACTGTCGGGAAAAAACGCTGATTTCCTTTTCCGTCAGGCCCAAAATCCTCCCGGCCTCGCGCACTGCCGAACGGCCGTGCAGGCGGATGGTGGTGCAGACCATGGCCACGCGTTCGGGGCCGAAGCGTTGGTAGGCATATGCCAGCATCTCATCCCGCTGGTCCCAGGGAAAATCCAGATCAATATCCGGCGGATCCTTTTTTTCCGGATTAAGAAAACGTTCGAAAAACAAACCGTGCTTGATGGGATCCACATGCGTAATGCCCAGGCAGTAGGATACAATGCTGTTGGCCGCCGAGCCGCGTCCGACCGTGGGAATGCCGCGGCGCCGGGCCTCGGCCGCAATGTCCCACACCGCCAAAAAATATCCGGAAAAATGTTTATTTTCGATCACTTCCAGCTCCTGCGCCAAACTGCGCAGTACCAGCGGCGTCACCGGAGCATAGCGGTTCTTCAAACCCGCAAAGCACAGCCCGGACAAATATTCAAACTCGTTTTCTCCTTCAGGACACGGATAGGCCGGAAAACGGAAAGTGCCGTGCGGAGGACTGCCCTGGCAATCCTCCGCCACCTGCCGGGTGCGGCTGCATACGGCCGGATAGCCGGCGAAGCAGGCCTGCAATTCCGCGGCGGACTTGAAATAAGCGCTGCCCGGGGCTTTGCCGGCCGAGCCCATGGCCGCCAGGGTTTTCCCCTCGGCCATCGCGCGCAAGGCGCAATGGGTGGCGTGATCTTCGGGCCTGCAGAAATACACCGGATGCGTAAAAACGGCCGCCAATCCGGCCGCAGCCGCGCGCTGGATCGCCAGGCTGGTTTTGCCAGGCTGCGGCCGCTCTCCGGCATCCGTAATCTCCACATACACCTTGCGCCGGCCTTCCGCCAAAACCGCCTGCCCCAGTTTTATGTCTGACACAATGACCGCCACGTGCGGACCGGCTTTTCCCAGCGCGGTTGCCAGATTGAATTTTTTATTTAATTGCCGTTCAGAAACAAGACTGCAGAGCTTGGCATACCCTGCGTCATCGCGGGCCAACACCAGCGCATAAGGCCCCCCCCATGGGTGCGGCAGAGATTGTGTGAGCTGTACGCCGAAAACCGGCCGGACGCCTGTCTCCCGGGCCGCCTGCCAAAACGCCAGGGCGCCCGACAAATTGTTGGTGTCCGTAAGGCCCAGGGCCTGGTATCCCAGTTCCCTGGCGCGGGTGCATAATTCCTCCGGCGCGGCCGCGCCGGCGAGAAGGGAGTAATAACTGTGGACGTGCAGGTGCGTGAAAAGCATAGGGAACGGCCTTTGTAAAAATCAAATGGCTGCGTCCCCCATGGACGCACAGAGTGCGTCCGGCTCTACTGCTCAACTGCTCTATTGCCGGAGGCAATGCCTCCAACCCGCCTTCGGCGCCTTTTCAACCCATCTTCTTCGACGCTCCAGCTCCAAGAATCCACACCCGTTTTGGCATGTCTGCCTCCAAAATATTGGGCAGACCGCAGGTTGCCCCTACAACGCGGCCTGCTGCCGGTCGCGTCCCTGCCCCATCATGCATTGATCGCGCCCTTGCACTCCGGATAACCGGAACAGCCCCAAAATTGACTGCCGCTGTTTCTGCCGCTTTTGGCCGTGCGCAGCACCATCGCCTGGCCGCATTTTGGGCAGTTGGGAATGCGATCAGACGGATCCGACTGATCCATCTGATCTTTTTTCCGTCTTTCCCGCTCGGCCAGACGCGCAGCGGCCAACTGCTCGGTATAGCCGCCTCCCTCCACGAATTGCCGCTCAGCCGCAGCAATCTGCTGATCCAGCAGAAAATTCGCCTGATGAATCAGGCAAATCAACGCATTGGCCCGCACCGCGGAATCGCGGTGCTCCAACCATGGCGCGTAGAGTTTCCAGCGCTCTTGATCGGACAGATCAGTCAGATCCGCCTGATCAGTCCGATCTGCCCTGAACGTCCGCGGCACGCCCCGTACAGCCAGCGCTTGCTCTGAATCAGGCATCCACTGGGCCAAATGCCGGTGACGCAAATAATCCTCGTAATCAAGCAGCAGTTCCTCGAAACTGGCGCGCGCGACGTTCAGCAGACGCAATTCGGTTTGCGAGGACGTGGCAGCAGCACGGCTGCCCTCGGCAATGTTCTGTCGCCCGGACCGCGCCGCCTGCACCATCTGATCCACTGTCCGCGAACGCGGATTGAGGTGCTGCTCGCAGAACCAATACGTAGCATCACAGATGACCGTTGCCGCCTGAAAACTGGCGGTTTTTCGGTATCCGCCGCTGGGGCGCAGCTTCTTGACCATAACTGGTCCCTCCATAAAGCACGCGGGTTTTAAAACAACGATTCGCATATGCTTTACGGATTTGGACAGACAAAACCAGATTTTCTTTTAAAATAAAATTGTTTTACAGCAGGTGATGCCTCCAAAACACCGGCGCCCTAATTCCAAACATGCTTTGGCATGCCATTCTCCAAATCATTAAGGACTGGCAAGTGGCCGTGCATATGATTACGGCTTTATCCGCGGTTGGACGCACTTTTTATAACCGGGTTTTTTTTGCAGTACCCCTACTGCCTCTGACCTGCCTTTTTTCTACTGCCTGCCCAGTATCCAGCCCACGCCCGCGCCGAGGATGAAGGTCATGGCAACAATGGGAATCAGGGTCACCGGCGATTTGGCGCCGATCAGGATGGCCGAAGGGATCAGCAGTAAAAAAGCGGTCACAATTCCCTTGCGCACAGGCGCCAAATCAATGTCAGCCGTGGCCACCACCAATCCAGTCACAACCCAAAAACAAAAAGCCGACAGGTTTGCATCCCACGAGAGCTTTTGCGCCAGCATGGGCAGCACGTCAATTATTCCCGCCACTGCGCCGACCAGTATGCCTTTGACGACTCTTGTCATTTTTATCCTCCTTTGGCATTTTGTTTTTTAAATAATTTTTCAGCCGGGCAGGAGAGCTCCCGCTGCCGGCAATGACAGCAGGCCAGCTTGCCCCGGACAAAACCATTGCCTGGAAAAGCCAGCAGCAAAAGTCCCAGCAGCATAACAAGCACCGGCCACTGAAAATCCCTGATCAGCAAAAAAATGCCCGCCCCGACCGGCAGCAATGCCACGAGCATATCCGGCAACAGTTCCTTCCAACTCACTTCCCTGTTGGCAAAGATTTTTGGATCTCCTTTTTTAAAAAGCCAGGCGCTGACAACCCCTTTGCCGGAAAAACAGCGGCGGCCGAAATAATAGCAGTGCACGCAGGCGGTGGCTAAAAGCTTCCCTTCCAGGAAAAGACACACCGCCAGATATAAAAACACGGCCCACATGCCGAATTGCAACAGGATAGCCGCGCCCAGCAGATAAATCGAAACGGACAAGGCACTGGCCAGCAGAACAATCCAGGCAGGATAGCTGTCAAAAACAGGTTGCCGGTCAAGCGGGCACACAGTATCCCCCTCCTCTCCTGTGATCATCATTCTTATGATCGCAATTGTACCACCATAAAATATTTTTCCTAAGCGGCAAATTTAAAGCTCCCCGCCCAAATCGCCCCACTTTGGATTGCGCGCCTCAATCACGTGCACCCGCTCCTGCCGTGACATGTTCTTAAGCATTTGCTCGCGCTGCTCGGCGGCATCCATGCACGGGAGGATTTCATAGTATACCAATTTCATGCCCTCTGCTGTTTTCTGCCTGCGCGGGCGCTTTTTTCCCCCGGCTGCCGTTTTCCTTTCCCGGTTATCAAGCAGCTGCCGCTTCAGGTTTGTGGTCACTCCAATGACCAAAACCGCATTGCTCTGGTCTGACAATATGTAAAGATAAGTTTCTTTGCGCATGACGCATCTCCCCATTTCCCCCTCTACCAATTCGACCCCGCAGCGGAAAGATCCGCGTCCCCTAGGCGCGTAAGCGCCGGCTCTATTGTTCTATTGTTCCATTGTTCTGCTTTTGGCGCGTAAGCGTCCCTCGCCCAATCCGTATAATTTGCTTTTTTAATCCTTTTATTCCCTTATTATTCTGTATCCTGCCGCAGGAGGCTGGCCCAGCGGACCGTGTCATACCCGTACCGTTGGCGTATGCGGTCTGCAGCCGTATGCAGGTTTTCCAGGCGCTCTTTGCCCTCCAAATCCAAGAGCAGGCCCTGGGCTTTTTCCGCTGTCAAATTCCTGGCAGAAAATCCCAGCAACCGGATGCGCACGCGCCGGGTGAGCACTTTTTGCAAAAGCGCTGTCCCTGATGCAAACAAGACGCGGTCCAAATCCGTGGGCTGCGTCAGCGTCTGCGAACACGTATGCAGCGAAAAATCCGCATAGCGCACTTTCACACACGTGGTGCTGCTTTTCAATCCGTGCTTGCGCAGGCGGTAGCCGACCTCGCAGGCCAGCCGGTGCAGAGCGTGGCGCAGGAAGGCAGGATCCGTCGTATCGATCATGAAGGTTTCCTCATGGCTGATGGATTTTGCCTGTTCCCTGCCCGACACCATGGAATCATCCCGGCCCTGCGCCGCATCCTGCAGCCAGTACCCCGCGGTCCCCAGCAGTTGTCCAGCCAGTTCGCGCGGCAGTTTTGCCAGATCACCGATGGTCCTGATGCCCAGGCGCATCAGCCGCGGCTCGGTTTTGGGCCCCACGCCTGGAAGGCGGCGGATGGGCAAAGGCGCCAGCAGCGCTGCTTCCTGCCCTGGCAGGGCGTATAAAATTCCGGCTGGTTTGGCCAGGTCCGAGGCGATCTTGGCTACCACCTTGGAGGCAGAGATACCGACGGACACGTCCAGGCCCAACTCCTCTTTCACCCGGGTTTGTATGGCCGCGGCTGCAGCCAGCGGCGGTCCAAAAAGCCGGTGGCAGCCGGTATAATCCAGATACCCCTCGTCCAGGGAGGCGGGTTCCAAAGCCGGCGAATAATCGTCCAAGATGTCGAAAAACGCGCGTGAATATCCGGCATAGGCGGCAAAGTTGCCCGGGCACACCACCGCCTGCGGGCACAGGCGCTGCGCCTTCGCAAAAGGCATGGCCGAATGCACGCCAAAAACGCGCGCCTCGTAAGAAGCGGCAGCCACCACGCTGCGCGCTGTGCCTGGCGAGACGACAACCGGTTTGCCAACCAGTGACGGGTCAAGCAGGCGCTCTACCGAAACAAAGAAAGTGTCCAGATCCAGATGGAAAACAATGCGGGGCATGGGGCAACACCAGGCTTTCAAAAGGGCATGCAAAGCATTTCTGTCATGCCATTCTTATACAACCAGTATTTTTGTGAATTTTCAACGGGGTTCTTTCCCCGACCTCTCCTCGCCCTTCAATTCTCCCCCTGCGCTTTTATAAAGGCAGCAGCCACAAACTCGACATGATGACAAACGTGCCGATTATTCCGTTTACCGTCTCCACGGCAATCAATTTCAGCGGATAGGTGCTCTGGATCCACATGGTGAATGAACGCGGGTAGATGCGCACAGCTCACCACAATGGCAATGCCCCCGCAGGACCGGCCGTGTTTCCCGCTTTTTTCCGCGGCCGCGGCAATTGCCTGGGACGCCGATCCTGAACGCGTTTTCTGTTTAGCCCTTTCACCAGCGCCCCGGGAATATCCTGCACGCCATATGGTCTGTCAGCGCTGATTCCCATCTCCAGTTGTGTCATACCCTGCCTCCTTTGATGTCGTTTTCACCGTTCTGCTGCGGTCATTGCTGCCCGAATAGCGCGGCTACAGCTTCCGCCCTGTGACCATCAACGTCTCTGCATCCTGCGCAGCACGCCGATGACCACGCCCTGGATGCGCAGGTCTCCTTCCTCCACATAAATGGGCCGCAGGGCCGCATTGGCCGGCTGCAACCGCACCCGGCCGGCTTCACGATAGAAGCGCTTGACCGTGGCCTCATTTTCAATCAAGGCCACGATGATTTCGCCGTTTTGCGCGCTTTGGCGTTTTTCCACAATAATGTGGTCCCCGTCTAAAATATGGTCCTCGATCATGGAATCGCCCTTGACCCGGAGCACAAAGGTTTCGCCCCGGCCGAGCATGTCCTCAGGCAGAACCATGCTTTCCGGCTGCTCCAGGGCCTCTATGGGAGAACCGGCCGCCACCAGGCCCAGCAGGGGCACAGGCAACGCCTGCACCGCCGGCCGGCATTCCGTGAGTTCCAGGCAACGTGCTCTTCCCTCTTCCCGGCGGAGCATGCCTTTTTCCTCCAGGGTCTTGAGATGCTTGTGCACCGTGGCCACGGAAGACAGGCCAAAATGCTCTCCGATCTCGCGCAGGGTAGGCGCATAGCCCTGGCTGCGGATGCAGCCCTGCACATAGTCCAGAATCTCTTTTTGTTTGCGGGTCAGTGCCATGCCATCACCTCTTTTTTTGCTTTGGGTCCTTCCACTGCCACCATTTCAGCAGGCGCTGCTCATGGCGCGGGGTGGAAGCAAAATACACCGCGCAGCGAAACACGTACAGCACACACCGGTCCACGCGCCCCCCTTTCTGCGCGCACAGCCGGAGGTACATTTTTTCCGGATCCTGGCCTGGCAAATCGCTGACGCGGCGGATGCCCAGCTCCCACAAATCCCGCGCCAGTGATT
>JAFGIQ010000082.1 GCA_016929575.1 candidate division FCPU426 bacterium | reverse complement strand
GATGGCGTCCCTTTATTTGCGCCCGCAGGCCAAAAGCCGGCGACGGCCGTCCTGCCCCTTTGGCGACGGCCGTGCGGCGGATAGAATTGTGCAGGGGCTGGCCTGGGCTTGCGGGAGATCCGCACGGCGGCCGCCGGCATTTGTGCCGCGCGGCAGCAGGCGATGCATACGGGCCAGCCGGCAGTAGGGATGACAGATTGAAACCTCTGAAAAACTGCTCGCGAACGGCTGTTTGGGATTGAGATCCGCCGGCCGCCCACCCCAATCCCAAACAGTCCTTTATTGCCAATGCCGTAAAAACTTTTTCCGGAGGGGTTCGGTTTTTTTTATCCTCATGGCACTGCTGCTGCCAGAGGCATCTTTTTACCCATGTGGCAGCAGAAAATAAGAGTCCGCGGCTACAACCATTGAATAGGCGGCTGGAAGTCTGGACCCCGATGGAAAAGCAAGAAAACATATGCAGGTGATCCTTGCGGGAGCAACAAAATCCTACCCCATTGCACGAAGATTTGATAAGATGTCATCCCCTGGCCGAAAAAAACGCCGGGGGAAGAGCAATGCATCGTGGCAGCAAGGCCGGCGCCGGGAGGAGACGTTTGTGACAAAAAACCAGCTGCAATTCCTGGGTGATCAGGGGGTTATGCTTTCCTTAATGGCCATGCTCTTGGTCGTGCCTCTGATTTTTTTCACTTTTACCCACGATGTGTTTGAATTGAACAAACTGACGGCTTTTCGGCTCTTGACCTTGACCGCGCTGCTGGCTTATATGTCCAAGGTTTTTATAGCCGGCGGCATGCGTTGGCGTCCTTCGCCGCTATGGCCTCCGGTGATCGCCGTGGGCGTCAGTTCCATCCTGTCAACCCTCTGGACCAATAACCGCCCCACCAGCATATACGGCGTCTACGAAGATTTTGAGGGCCTGCTGACTATTTTTAATTACATACTTTTGTGGATGTTGGTGCATCAACAGACGCGCGCCTTGTCCATGGTCCGCAAATTTTTAACCATGGTCGTTTTGGCCGGGGTGTTTGCGGCGGGATACGCCGTGGCCCAAAATTTCGGCATTGATTTTGTGATGTGGAATCCCACCACCTATACCGCTTCGCGCTTGTTCGGATCATTGGGGAATCCCAATTTTTTGGCGGCCTACCTGCTTATGTCCCTGCCGATCGCCATGATGCTGTTTTTGGCCAAACAACAAACCCAGTCCAAAATGCTATACCTGATGGCAGTGGTATTGATGGGTTTGGCGATTATGTTTACCAAAAGCAGGGGGGCCTTCTATGCGCTGATGGTTGAGGTCGCCTGTCTGGGTGCGTATATCCTTTATGAGCGGGTAAAACAGCGCGAGGAGGGATTGTGGTCGCGGAATAAAAAATGGCTTATCGTTTTTGCGCTGCTGGCCGGTCTGACGCTGTTTTCACCTTATGTACGCGGAACCATCCAGCATACGGTGACACGGACCCTGGCCACTTTAAACCCTAAAGCAGTCAAACTGACGCCGCGCCTGTATATCTGGCGCAGTGCGTTGCAGATGATGAAAGACAAGCCTTGGCTGGGAAGCGGACTGGACACTTTTCAAATAACTTTTCCCAAATACCGCTTGGCTGAATATTGGCGGCTGGAATGGAACGGCACCCCCGAGAAAGCGCACAATTTTTTCCTGCAGATAGGCGCCACTACCGGTTTTTTGGGCTTGGGCGCCTGGCTGTGGCTGTTGACCGTGTTTTTTATCGTCGGCTGGCGGCAGCAAAGGTTTTTATCCCCCTTCCGGCGCCATGTGAACGTGGCGATTATGCTCGCGCAAACCGGGTTCCTGGTGCAGAATCAGTTTAACTTTACGGTTGTGGCCTACGGTTCATTGTTTTGGTTTTTGCTGGCCTTGGGCCCGGCGCTGGGGAGGGAAGAAGCAGAAGAGGTCGTGCCAGACGGCGAGCAGCATTTTTCACTGGCGGCGGTAAAATTACAACCCTGGCTGACGTATTTGGGCGCCTGCGGCCTGGTGTTGATCCTGATGATGTTTTCCCTGCGCGGCTGGCTGGGAGACGTCTTTTTTAAACGCGGCATGATTTTTTTGGCCCGCGGCCTTGCCGGGCAGGGAGTTGCGGAGATGGCGCGTTCCGTGGCCATCAGTCCCAACCGGGAAATTTATTGGGTCAAGTACGGCATTGCCTATGAAGAGGCGGCCAAAAGTGCGCAGCAAAAAGAACCGTTACTGCAAAAAGCCGCGGACATTCACAAATATACCCAGGGGCTCAATCCCCTGAATGGGTATGATTTCAACAATCTGGGACGCGTCTACAAATACTGGGGCGATTTTGTGAATCCGGAAAAACTGGCCGAGGCTGAGGAAGCATGCCGCCGGGCCACAGAACTGGATCCCTTCAACGTTTATTTTGCCCTGGATCTGGCTTCGGTCTACCTTTCCCAAAAAAGATGGGCTGAGGCGCAAAGCATCGTGGACCGGATGATTGGCATCTTCCCTGATTTTGCCATTCCCTATTCATATAAAGGGTATTTGGCGCTCATGGCCCAGGATCTGCAAGGCGCTTTTACCTATTTCAACCAGGCGGCGGAAAAGGATTGGCGGGGGGATGTCAATACCCGTTCCACCAATTGGAGCAACCTGGGTATTGTGCGCGCCCGGCGGGGTGAATTGGAGGCGGCGGTGCAGGCTTTTGACGAAGCCTTGAAGATCAAACCGCAATACCTGGAAGCCAGAATCAACCGTGCTTTAATAATGGAGCAAAGGGGTTTGGGCCGGGAAGCGGTCCAGGAATACAGGTATATTCTGCAGCAGGCTCCCCGGTATCCTCGGGCTGAGGAGCTGAAAAAGAAAATCGAAAGACTAGAAAGGGGGGTCTCCCCATGAAGTGCCCTTTTTGCAGTTACCAGGAGGACAAGGTGGTTGATTCACGTACCAGTAAAAACGGAATGGCCATCAGGCGCCGGCGGGAATGCCTGCAATGCAGCAAACGCTTTACCACCTATGAACAGGTTGAGGATATCCTGCCCATGGTGGTGAAGAAAGACAACCGGCGAGAGCCCTTTGACCGTTTTAAAATTGTTTCGGGCATGCGCAAGGCTTGCGAGAAGCGGCCGGTGGCCATGGAGATGCTGGAACAGGCGGTGGATGAGATTGAGAAGGTCATCCAGAATAAAATGGAGAAGGAAGTGCCCGCCTCCGAAATCGGCGATTTGGTCATGCGCAAACTGGCGGAGTTGGATGAGGTTGCCTATGTCCGTTTTGCTTCGGTGTACCGGCAGTTTAAGGACATCAACGCCTTTATGGAAGAAGTCAAGAACCTGCTGGCCAGTCAAAAACAGGAATAACATCCGGCCTGTCAAGTCCGCTGGCCTGTGCTTGGCCCGGGGGGAGGGGCCGGCCGCTGGGGAAGGTAGCATAAGCCATGCATGCTGCGCATCATTGGGACAGGATAAACGGCGAAGCGCAGTGCCGGCTTTGCCCGCATGCCTGTGTGATACGGGAGGGGACAACCGGCCGTTGCGGTGTCCGGCGCCTGCGGCAGGGAATGCTCAGCGCCGAAGCCTACGGCTACATTTCTTCCCTGGCCATGGATCCGATAGAGAAAAAGCCCCTTTTTCATGTCAAACCGGGGACGGAGATTCTGTCAGTCGGTTCGGCCGGGTGCAATTTCCGCTGTTCTTTCTGCCAGAATTGGACTATTTCCCAGGAACACCCGCCCCTCTCCCGGCTTGCGCCCCGGCAGTTGATCGAAGAAGCCCTGGAGCAGGGAGCGTGCGGAGTAGCCTATACCTATAATGAGCCGCTGATTAATTTTGAGTATCTTCTGGACTGCGCCCGGTTGGCGCGCACCCGGGGCCTGCTCAATGCAGTGGTGACCAACGGCTATATACAGCCGCCCCCGCTGGCCGAGCTTTTGCCCCTGATCGACGCCTGGAATATTGACATCAAGTCCTTGCGCCCGGAATTTTACCGCCGGTTTTGTGCGGCCGAGCTGGCGCCTGTGCTGGAGACGGTCACAACCGTCGCCAGCGCGGCCCACCTGGAGATTACGCATCTGGTGGTGACGGGCGGCAATGATGATTTGCAACAGATTGCCGAATTGGTTGATTGGATCGCCGGGCTTTCTTCGGAAATCCCGCTGCACTTGACGCGCTATTATCCGCAATACCGCTGGGAGGCCCCGGCAACCGATCCTGAGCTGTTGTGCCAGGCGCGCGATCTGGCCAAACGCAAACTGGCCTGGGTGTACCTGGGCAATCTCGGCCAGGGGGACGATGCCCTGCATTGCCCGGCCTGCAACAGGCTGCTGGTGGAAAGGCGGGGATACCATACCAAAAGCGTCAGCATCACAGAGGGGAAATGCCCCCAATGCCAGCGCCGGATTCCGGGGATTTTCTAGATGCGGACTTGACGGCCGGGCAATGGGCACATCTGTGCCAGGCGACAGGGGGAGTGCGTTCCGCGCGAAATATCCACCACTTTCTTTCTTCGTGCGCTTCGTGTCTTCCTGGTGGCGGCGGGTTGTCTAACAAAGGAGGGATGATGGGTTTGTTGGTTTTGCTGTATTATCTGGCCTGCGGCCTGGTTTGGCTGGGACTGACCATTTTGGCAAGTATGGCCGTGCGCCAGGGTTTTCCGGAATGGCTGCGATCACACCCTAAAACAATGGTATGCCTTCTGGGCACGAATCGGATGCCGGCCAAACCGGTTCGCACCCTGCGGCGTTTTTATCTTTTTTTATGCGGCGGGTTTACCTGGCTTTTGGTTTGGTCGTGGTGGATCATGCCGCCAGTAAAAAACTTTTTTTTTAAATCCATTCCCACCCCGGTGGCATTTAAAATCGCCAGAATATCAACCCTGGTCGTGGTCATTGCTTATGCCGCTGCGGGCTTTTTTGCCATCGGCCGCGCTGTTACCATTTGGTTCAAGGAAATTTACCGCCCGGCGCTTGAGGAAGAGTCCGAAGCAGGGGATCGTGATTCGCGATAATATCCTCATGCGAACCGCTTGGCCGGGCTTGGACGCGCCCCGGGAAGGAACGGTTTGTTTGTCATGAACACCAACGCCCGGCGGCATCATTATTGGCAGGCAAGGCATCACGCCCGAAGCAATAGGATACGTCCGGCATGCGGGGGGAGGCTGTATGCATAAAGACGAACCCATTCTAAGCAGGGCCATCGGCGTCGTCTATATCCGCAAGGTGCTGCAGGGCCGGGGGCAGGACATTGAGCAGGAATGGCTGGAGACGTTGACTGCGGAGGAAAAAAAATATTATCAGGCGGTGATCGCGGACGACTGGTCGCCGATCCAGGTGCTGGATGTCCTTTATCAAAAAGCGGCCGCTTTTCTTTATCCTGGAAATGCCGACGGCCTTTGGGAATTGGGCAGGGCGATGGCGGAGTATCATTTATCCGGAATTTATAAAATCTTCGTCAGCCTTGCCACCACCGCTTTTTTGGTGCGCCAAACACCGAAATTGTGGAGATGCTACCACCGTCTAGGCCGCGTGGGTGTGGACTGGAAAGCGGGCGAGCAGTACGGTAAAATGACAGTGGAAGATTATCCCGAATTGCCGGAGGCGTTTCGCAGTCTTTTGACCGGGTATATAACCGGCGCGCTGCATGTTGTGGGCAACAGGGAGGTGGCGGTCATGCACGCCGCGGATGATCCGCATGCCTGGAAGTGGCTGGCAACATGGAAGCAATAGCCTCCGTCTGCTGCGGAGCGAAAGGTTGGCAAGCATGAGGAGGCCCTCGTTCCCCACCTGGCCGGTTTCCAGCCGTCCCGCGCCGTGTTGGCGCAGAGAGGGAGCAGCATGACTAATATGAGGATGCCGAGAACAGGCTGTGCGGCGGATTTGCAGGAAGAGGCACAGGCCTTGGTTTTTGCCGATTTGCATCTGCATTCCAAATATTCCAGGGCGACCTCCGGGCAGATGGAGGTGCAAAACCTTTACTACTGGGGGCAACGCAAGGGCATCCGCCTGCTGGGGACCGGTGATTTTACGCATCCGGAGTATTTCCGGGAATTGAACCGGCACTTGGAAAAGGATGACAGCGGCTTTTACCGTTTGCGCGGCAGCGATGACCAGGTTTTGTTTGTGCCCACGGCGGAGACTTCCCATATCTTCAAACAAGGCGGCAAAACCCGGCGCATCCATATGCTGCTTTTGGCCTCCAACCTGGAATCGGCCGGCGAAATCAACCGTGCGCTGGCCGCCCGAGGCAATGTCGCCTCGGACGGCCGCCCCATTTTCGGCTTCTCGGTCCGTCATTTGTGCAAACTGCTGAGGGAAATCGATCCCCAGATCCTGCTGGTGCCGGCGCATATCTGGACCCCCTGGTTTTCCGTGTTGGGCGAGCGTTCTGGTTTTGACTCCCTGGAAGAATGCTTTGAGGACGAGCTGCCCTATCTGGCTGCGGTGGAGACAGGACTCTCCTCGGATCCGGAAATGAACTGGCGCCTGTCACAACTCGACGGCCTCTCCATCATTTCCAATTCGGACGCGCATTCGCCCGCGCGCATAGGACGCGAATGCAACGCTTTTTGCGGGCCGCTTACCTGGCAAAAATTAAGGGAAACGTTGCTGCGCCGGGACCGGGATATTTTCCGTTTCACCGTGGAATTTTTTCCGGAAGAGGGGAAATACCATTGGCCGGGGCACAGCCAGTGCAAAATTTCGCTCCCTCCCGAGGAATACCGCCGCCTGCAGGGGATCTGCCCTGTCTGCCGCAAACCTCTCACCGGAGGAGTGGCTTCACGGGTGGAAATGCTGGCAGACCGTCCGTCCGGTTACCACCCCCCGGGGGCCGTGCCCAGCGTTCATCTGGTCCCGCTGGAGGAAGTGATTGCCGAGGCCTTGAAAAAAAACACCGGCACCAAAGCTGTGCAGATGATGTGGGACCGCATGCTGGAAGAAGGCCGTAACGAAATGCAGGTGCTCTTATTCATGCCGGAGGCCGAGATCGCCGCTTTGGCCGGTGACGAGATCTCGCAGGCGGTCATGAAGATGCGCCGGGGCGAGGTGGAGGCCGTGGCCGGATACGATGGGGTTTACGGCCGTATCCAAATCCGTGGCACCGGCGGCCGGCCCGCGCCTGAGGTGCAGATGTCTTTGCTGCGTTAAAACCCCGCCAAAACCATCAGGTCCGTACGGTGGGTGAAAAAAAACAGGCATCCCCGCCCGGTGGATAAAGCGCGGATGGCACAGGCCGTTGCGCCGGGGGTGACAACAAGATGTGTTTTTGGTGCGCGCCGGCGTGGTGAGGAAAACTGGAGGAATAATGAGACGGAAATGGGCATATATGATACTATGCGGCCTGCTGGTGATCCCGGGGCAGGCAGAGGGTGGCGACATGTCTTCAGCGGAAACACAACAATTTGTCCTGCCAAACGGCATGACCGTGATTGCCAAGCCTGTCCACAGCGCGCCGGTGGTCTCCGTGTACATGTGGTACCGGGTCGGTGCGCAGGATGAATTCCCCGGCCAATCGGGCGCAGCCCATTTTCTGGAACACATGCTTTTCAAAGGCACACAGCAATTTCCGAAGAATGAAATGTCCCGTTTGCTCGAACGGACCGGCGGCCATCAAAACGCCCATACCAGCTATGATTACACGGCCTATGTCGAAACCGTGCCGGCAGAGTATCTGGAATTGGCCCTGAGCATGGAAGCCGACCGCATGCGCAACGCCTTATTGGATCCGAAGGAATTCGAACGGGAACGTACGGTCATTCTCTCGGAACTGGACGGGAACCACAACAATCCCCACGTGCGCTTCCGGGAACTGATGAGCGCGCAAACCTGGCTGCATCATCCCTACCGGCGGCCGGTGATAGGCTGGCGGGAGGAAGTGCAGAGGCTCACCGTCAAACAGCTGCACGATTTTTATACGACGCATTACCGCCCCGGAAAAGCCACGCTGGTCGTGGTCGGCGATTTTGAAATGAAAAAACTCCGGTATCTGCTCACCCGCTTTTTCGGCGCACAGCGCCGCCGGGCGGCCCGGGCCGGGCGGCCATGGCCGCAGGAAACACAAAAAGGCGAACGGCGGGTTGAACTCAAGGATCATGGAGCCACGGCGGTGTTGCAGATCAATCTGGCCATTCCAGCCGCCGGGCATGAGGATCATTATGCGCTGTCCGTGCTGAATGAGGCGCTGACCGCCGGCAAGACCGCACGGTTGTATAAACTCCTGGTGGACAAAGGACTGGCGGCAGGAGTGGAAGGCGCCCCGTATGAAATGCGCGATCAGGGCTGGTGGAGCTTCCGGGTGGTCTGCCAAAAGGGCGTCGCGCCGTCCCAGGTGGAAAAAATCGTGTTGCGGGAATTTGAACAGGTCCGCCAACACCTGCTCTCGGAAAGGGAATTCCAGCGGGCGGTCAATCAGACGCGCGCCTTTTTGGTGTATGCCAAAGACAGCATGACAGATCAGGCCCGACTCCTGGGGTTTTATCAAACCGTGGCTGGGGATTGGCGTCTGGCGGACCAGTATCCGGAGCGCCTGGAAAAGGTCAGCCGGGAGCAGATCCGGCAGATCGCCGAAAAATATTTGCGCCCAGAGCGCATGACCATCGGTTATTTTCTGCCTTTGCCGGCAGGCGCTTCCGGGTCTGTGGATCTGGCCGCCGACCAGGAAGAAGCGCTGCAACCCGCCCGGAGACCAGGCCATGCTTTGCTGTCGGAATTCGGCCGGGGAGAGGGGGAGGGCAGGACCCTTCATTCAGGAACCGCGGGAGCCACGGATCAGTGCCGCCGCGTGGTGCTGGCCAATGGGTTAACGCTCTTGATCCAATCCAATCCCAGCAATCCCATGTTTGTGCTTTCCGGACTGATTCAAGGCGGGATTTGCCAGGAAAACGACGATCTGCCCGGACTGGCCACCCTGCATGCCGCCATGCTGGACCGGGGCAATGCCGTTTATACCGCGGAACAGATCGCGGATGCCTTGGAATACAAGGGCGCCCGCCTGCATTTTTCCGCCACCAGAGAATGGCTGGAGATCGGCCTAAAAGCCCTTTCGGCGGATGCGGAATGGACCCTGGAGATTCTGGCGGCCTGTCTTTCACAACCCACCTTCCCGGCCGAGGAACTGGAGAAAGCACGCCGCAAACTCTTGACCCAGTGCTCGCAGGCGAAGGAAAATTCTGACCTGCAGGCATGGCAGGGCTTTTACGAACTTGCTTACCCTGGCGGACATCCCATGACCCGCAGCTTGATTACAGCCGAGGCAGGACTGCGCAAGATCACACCCCAAGCGGTGAAAAAATATCACCAGGAGCGGATACGGCCGGAGGAGACCATCCTCTCCATTTCCGGGGATGTGGATCCGCAACGGGTTGTGGCCTTGGCCGAAAGGGTGTTTGCCGGCTGGAAGGGCAACGCTGCCGGCGGCTGGCAGCCGCTGGCAATATCAGCCATGCCCGCTGTTGTGAACAGCAAACGCCGCGAGCTCGCCTTGCCGGGCAAAAGCGAGAGCATTATCGTGCTGGGCCACGAGGGGATTCACCGCCTGGATCCCGAATATTATCCGGTTTTTGTCGCCAATCAAGTGTTGGGCGGATGGGGACTGTCTTCCCTGCTGATGCAAAAGGTGAGGGACCAAGAGGGATTGACGTACGCGGTCTATTCCAATTTTATGCTTTCGCACGGGGTCCGTCCCTGGTGCCTGGTGATGCAGACCCATCCGGAAAACGTTGAAAAAGCAGTTCAATTGGCCTTGGGCCAGGTGACGCAGCTGCAGGCGGGGAAGATCAAGCCGTATCTGTTGCAGGATTGCCAGGAACACCTGGTGGGGGGGTTGGCATTGACCATGGAAAACAATTCAGGCATAGCATTGATAAACCGTGATGTGGAATTTCACGGTTTGGGGCCGGGGTATCTGGATCAGTACACCCAGGGCATACGCGCAGTCACTTTTGAAGGCATGATGCAAGCTGCCCGGAAATGGTTTCATCCGGAACGGGTGCTGATTTCCATTGTTTCGCCAACCCACCCCGAGCCTGCCCAGAGCCAGGAGAAGCCGTAAAGGACCGTTTGCCGCTGCAAAGGTTTTGGGCTCCCAACCGGGTGCTGTAAAATAATGTCCGCCGGGGGTTGACTTCTGGAGCCAAACCATTATACTTGCCTGATGGACGGCAACTCGGAGAGAGGAAAGGAGAAAAGATGGCGAACGAATTTGATGTGCGCAAGTCATTCAGCAGGGAATCCATGAAGGGGATGAGCGGGCTGATCATTGCGGGGGTGGTGCTCCTGTTTTTATTTGTGCTCAATCCCATCGTCATTGTCGGCGCGGGCGAACGCGGGGTGGTGTTTTCGCGCTTTTCCGGCGTGAAGGAAGGAATCATGCAGGAAGGCCTGAATTTCCGCCTTCCCGGCATTGAGAGCGTGATTAAAATGGACGTCAAGACGCAAAAGCTCACACGCAGCAGCGAGGGCGCATCCAAGGATTTGCAGTCCGTCCAGATCACCACCGTGGTCAATTACCACTTGGATGCGGCAAAAGTGGGGAAACTGTACCAGGAAGTCGGAATGGATTTTGAACGCAAGGTCATCGAACCGTCGATCGAGGAAGCCGTCAAAGCGGGCACTGCGCTTTTTCCGGTGGAGAACATCATTGTGGAACGCCCCAAGCTCAAGGCGGTGATTACCGAAACGTTGGGCAAAAAACTGCTCTTGTACGACCTGATGCTGGAAGACGTCAATATCACGGATATCCGTTTTTCAGACGAGTTCAACCGGGTGGTGGAGCAAAAACAGATCGAGGAGCAAAAAATCAAAACCGCCGAGTATCAAAAAAAACAGGCCGAGCAGCACAAACAGCGCGTCATCCTGGAAGCCGAAGGAGAGGCGGAGAAGCAGCGGCTGATACGCACGGAGCTCACCAAGGACATTATATCGATGGAATGGATTAAAAAATGGGACGGCAAACTGCCGGTGACGGTTTTGGGCGACTCCATGCCCTTGATTAATATAGGTAAATAACCGCCCCTGCGCAGGCCGGGTCATAAACCGTTTAAGCAAAATCCCCGGCCCCCGGCGGGCGTCCGGGCCAGATAAAAAAACATGCTGGAGAGGAAGTGTGAAAATGAATGATCCGCTTTTTAAAGGCATCAACCGCCCCAAGGATCCGTCGGCCATGACCGATCTGGAAAAAAAACACCTGCCTGAGATAGAAGCGCCGGCGGAAGTCAAGGCGCGCGAACCGTTTGTCGCGACCGTGACTGTCGGAAAAAACCTGCCGCATCCGGATGAAGGCGGGCACTGGATCCAGTGGGTGGAATTGTATGCCAATGAAGGCTACCTGGCCCGCGCGGATTTGAGCGCCACGGTGTCCGCCACGCCCATCTCTTTTACCCTGAAGCTGAATGAAGACACGGAACTGGTGGCGCGCATACGCTGTAATTTACACG
>JAFGIQ010000081.1 GCA_016929575.1 candidate division FCPU426 bacterium | reverse complement strand
GCCAGCCAGGGCAGGGGCAAAGTGGTGGAAGAAGTGACCGTGCGCAAGGTGAGCACGGAAAAGAGGAAGAAAACCGCATCCGGCGAACAAGTGATTGTCAGCAAGGTGGTGGAGACGCGGACCAAGAAAGTGGCGGACCAGGGCAGCAGCACTGTGGAAAAGAGCACCAGGCGCAGCGAGGTCAAAAAGACGGTGGCAGCCGAACAAACCCGGCTGATGGATGAAACCAGGAAAGCGTATAAAAAAGCGCAGGCCATGTACCAGGGCGGGGAGTACGAGGCTGCGGCCTTGATGGCAGCCATGCTCGAGGCCGAGAAGGTCTTGAATGCATTGACCCAAAAGTACGGGGCGCAGGAAGACGTCCAGCAGATGGAGAAGAATTTCACCACCAACAACCGGGTGATCATGTCGGAAGTGTTTGCCTATGCGGCGGAAAACTACCAAGCCGACGCGTCGGCAGCGCAGGACCTGGCGGCGGTGATGGATTTCCTGGCCAAGCCCGGCAAGAGCAGGACCAAGGCAAGCCTGCAGGACCAGTACCAGGCCCTGGACAGCAGGGCGCAGCAGGGCCTGGCGGCGTATGGCAAGGCGGTCACGGCCAGGGAAAAGAAAATGGCTGCGGATACCAAGGCTGCGCGGACAAAGCATGAGGCGCAGCTGCAGGGGCTGGAGAAACTGAATTTGAAGGAGCAGCTGTTGGATGACCTGTCCAGGCGCAGACAGGCGCTGAACAGGAGCTGGGGAGAGATACTGGCCCTGGAGCGGCAGTACGGGCCAACGGCGGAGATCGCGGCGCTGAAGGCGGAATTGCAGGGACGGACGAAGAAAATATACGATGCCATCGTGAAGGCCGAAGAAGTGAAGGTCAAGAATGGGGCGGCGCTTTTCGAGGGAAACAACAGTGTCTTCAACAAGGCTTTTCAAGATTTAATGACATCGGATCCTGAACATATAAGCGACAATTTAAAATTCGTGATGGGCAACAATATGATATACGGAAAACGGGGGGCTTTCCACCAGGTATACCAGAAGGAATTCATGCAAAGCGGCGCATCCTTTGCAGGGAACATGCGGCGTTACAAGAATGTGTTGTTTGTGGACAACCTGTCTTCCCAATACAAGTTGGAATCATACACAGGGGTGAATACTAAGTTTGTCAAGCACGTGTCGGGATTAAGCGGCAAGTTGAGGCAGGAAGGCATAGACACCATCATCCAGCTGCCGGGGCACCAGGTGGAGGGATTGACGTACGCCAATGACGAATATTTAGAGCAGATCAAGCGTACGGGCACGCCGGCCATGGTGGACGGCATCGCAGTGTATTATGACTCAGGAAAGGGAAGCAGGGCCAGCAAAGACATTGCCGCGGAGCAAGCCCTGGAGAGTTTTGCCGCCGTGCAGCGCCGGACCACCGCCGCCTCGGCCCAGAATCCGGCCGAATTCACCAGCGTGGTCAGGGACCGCCGCGGGGAAGTCATGCAGGTCCTGCGCAGCGTGATTGTAGACCAGCGACTGCTCTCCTGGATGGAACAGAAACTGGCAGACCTGGCTGGCGGCACCCTGGGGCTCAATGTGCGGACCGTGGACCAAATCCGCGGCGGCATTGCGGTCAACCGCAGCACGGCCAGAATGATTTCCATGATCATGGAAGCGCAGCTGCAGGGAGTGCTGCGCACCTCCACGGTGGTGCATGAAATTGTGGAAGCGCTTTTACGGGAACAGGGAGTCAAGGAAGCGCATGCCATTGCCTTTATGGTGGAACAGGCCCTTTTCCCGCAAAGCCTGCAGGCCAAGCTGGCCAATGCCAACCATTATGACACCGGGCATTTGCGCAACCTGATCAAGGATTTTACCACGGATTTCCTGAAAGCCATCGACAGCCAGGCCGGTGTTGATCAGGCCGTTAAAGACAAGCAAAAAGAAAACGCCATGCAGGTGGCCAAGGCCGCGCGCGCTGAACTGGCGGCCCGCGGGGAAATGGACGACCTGCCCGAGGAAACCAGCGGCGAGCGCGAGATGCTGCAGGCCCTGAAGCTGCGCAGCGCAGCGGAAGACATTGCCCTGCCGGTGAAAATGGCGGGCGCTGTCGGCGTGCCGGGCCTGCAGGTGGCAGCCCTCCAGGACGCCCCCCTGCATCCGGTGGTGGGAGACTTCAACACCTGGCTCACGCAGACCAAGCAAAACATTATTGCCCTGCGCCGGTCAGGGACCGGGTTGGTGGTTTTTCCGGCACGGTACCTGTCCACGGACCAACCGGCCAAACTGGCCCTGGCCATCGAAGAACTGCAGGCATTGGCAGATGAAGAGCAGGTTACCATTGCCATGGGTTCCTGCATCTTTATGAAAAGAAAACCCGTTGCAGGCATACTGGTTTTGCGGCCAGGGCAACAACCCGCCGTTTTGCGTGATATCAGCACGCGCCGCAAAATGACCGGCCAGGGGCAGGAAGCGGATAGGATCAGCAGGCCTGAAAACCGCCAGAGTCTGGAGAATCTGCCCTTGCTCTTGCAGGCCTTTGACAGCGGACTCGCGGTTGAAAACAACGTTGTAGAGGTGCGCACAGCGGATGAGACCTATCACCTGCATTTCAATTTGGGCGCGGATGCGGACAATCCGGAAAATTTCCGGGACATGCCCGGCAACGTGGATTTGAGCATCCAGGTGGCGGGCCTGCAGCCGGCGGCAGTGAAGCCGTTTATGGACAACCTGCGCAGCGGCATCAGGGCGAACACGCCGGTATTGGTGGTCAATGCCGCGGCGCATGGCAACATTCCCGGCGGCAACAGCACTTTTTCTCCGCAAAAGAACGGGGACACAACCCGCCTGGATGCGGACACGCCCCGCGGGGCCCTGGTTTTTGCCCTGGAGCACGGCGCGGACCGGGAGACGCTCGTCAGCTGGGATATTGCCTCGCAGGTGCGCCAGGAAAGTTTTGCCGCCGTGGCCCGGCGGGCCAGGGGCGAGAGCATTGAAAAATCAAGCCTGTATGCGCGTCATATCAAGATCCGCGCCGGCAGGATCATGGACGTGCTGGGCAAATGCCTGGATGATGCCGGGACACTGGCGGCAGTGAGGCAGGTCCTGGAAGACATTGCCGCTGAACAGATCAAGATCCAGATGCAGACCGTGGACCAAATCCGCGGCGGCATGGCCGTGGCCCGCATTGACGGAGATGTGATCAGGATTATCATGGAAGCGGACCTCGCCGGCGAACTCCGCGTTTCCACTTTTGTGCGGCAGGTGGTGCATGCGGTGCTGGCGGCAAAAGGAGTGGAGCAGGCGCAGGCTTTGGCCTACAT
Source organism: candidate division FCPU426 bacterium (assembly GCA_016929575.1). Taxonomy (GTDB): domain Bacteria; phylum Oederibacteriota; class JAAXVQ01; order JAAXVQ01; family JAUVAV01; genus JAFGIQ01. The sequence goes on along the minus strand of JAFGIQ010000081.1, from coordinate 10,622 downwards.
CGTGGAGGAGACCCTGTATCCGGAAAGCACGCAGGCCAAGCTGCACAATATCGAACATTATGACAATGCGCACCTGGAGCGCATTGTTTCCCGCCTGACGCCTGATTTTCAGCAGGCCATGGACCGGATGAAGGGCGTCAATGCCTTTGTCAAGGAAGAGCGGAAAAAGAATGCCGCCAAGGTGCTGGTGGCGGCCAGCAATGTGCTGGCCAGCAGGAGGAAAGTCGCGGAATACGCCTTGGACCAGCGGGGCTTTTACGGCGCCCAAACCCAGCCGACCGTGAATGCCATGATGGTTGACTTTCTTTCCGCCCCGGGCAACCGCGCCATTGCCGCGCTCCTGCTGCGGCAACTGGGGCTGTCCTCGCTCAACCAGCTGGCAGAAAATCTGGTCAAGGAAGGATTTGCCCGCTTGTCTGCCGACCAAGTAAGCAGGTTCTTTGCCTTCTTCAAATACCGGCTGGAAAAGCCGGATGCGGAAAAAACGCGCAAAATATTGCGCGACACCATCGACAGCATGGCCAAGCCATTGCAGGGCAGCATGTATGAAGCCACCCTGTCACGTGCGCGGAATGTGTTGCACGCACTGGAAAACAGACAACCCCTCACTGTGCGGGTGCTAAACAAAGAACACCAAATTCACGACCTGCAGGTGCGCACCATCAGCAGGAACGACCAGGTGCCCGAGTCCGCCCTGCGGAAAGGCGCATTTTTAACCATCGAAAAAACCCCGCTGGGAGAAGTGGGGATCATCAATATCATCCAGGGACAGGATGAAGCGGTGGCTGTTTTCAATGTCACCCTGGAAATCGCGGCCGGTGAAAACCAAAAGACCATCTCGGAAATGGAGACCTTTGCCAAGCATTCCCTGGGCCGCATTCCCAGCCTCCGCCATCTCCTCCGGGAGGTTTTTTGGCCCAGGAGGGCCGTGGCAGTCGTCATCAGCCTGCTGGCATTGGCCGGCACCGCACTGGCGGTCACCAGCGCTGCCATCGCCGGGCTGACATTATCGTCTCTGTTTGTCATCGGCCTTCCCGCGGTGATCCTGGCCTGGGGCCTGTATAATGTCTTTAAAACCAAATTCGTCATCACGGTGGACGGTTTGGATTCCTCGGGCAAAAGGGAGATCGCCGAGATTCTTTCGCGCTATTACGGCTACACCCTGGTGGATGCGGCCTTATATTACCGCGCGTATGCCAAGATCGTCCAGGACCGGATCGCGGCCGGCACCTTGAAGGCGGATGTTTTTGAGCGGCTGCGCGCCATTGACCGGGAGATCGCCCTGGCCGGGGAAGACACCGAGGAGGGCCGGAAGCTGAAAAACACCAAGCAGGATTATGTGAATTTCATCCAGGACCAGGTGGTGCCTGAGTTGAAAAGGGCGAATGTCACCATGAAATTCGACCGCAAAGCCTGGGAACGGCGCATGCGGGTGTATGCCTTTGGCAGGGAGATCACGGACGAGGTGATTCCGCGCCTGGATTCCGAGGGACAGGTCCTGCAGGATGCGTTCGAAGAGGGGGACATGACCACCAAGGAGATCGCCTCCATCCTGGGACGCACGCCGGGGGTGCGGGACATGCTGGACACGCAGTTGCGCACCCTGGCCAAAAAGGAAAACATCGTGGCCGTGGGCCAGACCATGGGGTCGGAAGTTTTTGTCCGCACCGCGCGGGCAAAATTCTTTGTGTACAACGACGACCTGCGCAACCGCCTGGAGCGCAAATTGCGGCGGCCGATCAAGGAACAGGAGCTGCCCAGGCTGATGGAAGACCTCCTGGACCAGGACCGGGCCGACCTGGACCGGACCAGGCAACCCATTAAACAGATCGCGGACGCGGTTTTGCTGGACACGGGCAATTCCAATATGGAGCACCTGGTGAAAAAAGCCAATGACATTATACTTAAACGCTCCAGCCTGTGGGACCGGTTGTCGCAGCGCTGGCAAAAAATGACCATTTCCGCCGGCCGCATGCTGAGCCGCGCCCAAGGCGCGGTCTTGCGCCGCGCCCTGCTGGAGCAGGGCGAGCATTTCTGGAACGTCCTGTCGGACAATGACGGCCTGTCCACGTTTAATGCCGCTTACGGCAAGGCGCACACCAACATTGCCCTGGATGATGTCATGGAGGTCATCACGGAGATCGCCAATTCGCCCCGGGTGCAAAACCTGCTGGCCGAGAGCCGGAAACGGAACTGGGTGGTATTAAAAGCCGCCCTGCGAAACCGCCAGTTCAGGGAGGCCTGGAAGCTTTTGCCGCGTTTCAGAAAAACGAAGGTCTATACCATCCGCCACGGCGGGGATGAAAGCATCTATGTGCTGCCTGCCAGCCTGGAACCCAGGGAGGTAAAAGCCCTGCTCGAATATTTCCGCAAAGGCATTCAATTCCGCATGCTGGGCCAGCTGCGGCCCTATGCGCTCGGAAAAGTGGAGCCGCAGATTGAAAAACGGCTCGAGGAACTGGCCGCAAAAATCAATGACGACTACGCCTCTTTTGGCGTGAAAAACCTGGTGCGCTTCAGGCGTGACGACACCAAGGGCCTGCGCTTGATGCTCAAGGTGGGCTTAAACGAGCTGGATCCCAAAACCCGCCGCCGTCTGATTGCAAAATTCCAGGAGGATCTGGAAGGGTATGCCACGGAAAAGGAGCAGCAGGCCTTCCTGGCCGGACAGCCGGTCGGCGTAACCGGCGGCCGCTTGCTGGAAGCCGTCCTGCAGCGCAGGCTGGCGGAGGAAAAATTGCACGGCAAAATCAAGGCGGAAAACATCAACACCTATCCTTACATGCCGGCGGAACTTCGCGCCTATGTCAAAGAGAAGGGCCTGGAGTATTTATACGACGGCAATTGGATACCCATGATGACCACCAGCGGCGCGGTGTATTCCTCCCTGCTGGGCGGAGAATATTTGCAGGATCATGCAGACAAGAAGATGACCCAGGCGGGGCTCCTGACCTGGGACCAGCGCAACCTGGCTGCATCCGCGCACATGCTGCATCTGGGCAAAAAAGGCGAGGCAGCCCAGGTGATAGGAGAGATGGCGGATCCGGCGGTGACCGGGCCAAAAAATCAGGTGGTGGTGCATCCGCGCAGCATGCCCTACCAGGCGCCGGAACAAGAACGCCGGGGGACCCTTTTAGGGGAAAGGCACGCCTTGCAACTGGAGGTCATACGCAGGCAGGAAGCCCTGCGCAACATCATTGACCCGGAAATGGAATTGCAGAGCAAAATCGCCAACGAAGAAGAGGAGAGCAAATTCGAGGATATTTTCCCCTTGCACCTTACCTATCCCCTGTTCCGCAAGGAATTGGAGGAGGAACTGAAGGCGGTGGAGGGGCAGAAATACTTTGAGCCCGTTGTCATCACTCCCACGCGCGCGCCGCCCTCTTTGGGACCGGATAAAGTGCAATTGGCCATCATCACGCCCAAAAACGTCCACCTGATTGAACTGGAAGGGCAGTATTACGGCGCTTTTGTAGCCAGGGCCAGGCAGGGATTCAAACAAGCCTATGCCAAGGAACTGGCTGAAGCAAAAAGAAAAGCAGGCGACATTCGCAGCGTAAAGGAAATCGTACAGGAAGTCACGGCGGACCGGGCGGCCTTTGAGGCTGCCGTGGACCGGGAAATGACGCTGCGCTTTATTTCCGTTTTCACCGATGAAAAAGGCCGGCCGGTCACTGCCAAGGAAGCCCTGAAGCTTACCCCGGCGGAACGCGCGCAGCTCACGCCCCTGTATTACAAATTCAAGTTCCTCAACGACTACATCGGGTATTCGGCCGGGGACGACATGATCGCGCTGCCGCATCTGGCCATCCACAATGTCGGCCTGGACATACTCAAGGGAACCAGGCGGATCAGCCAAGCGTTGCCTGATTTTGTCAAGGCCCTGGAAGCGGAGATGAACAATCCTGCTTTCGGCAACCAGGGCAATGTTTCCCTCACCGCCGTGCATACCAGCAAACCGCGTTCCCAGGTGTACCAAGAGGGCCAATTGGGCCAGATGTTCAGGGAATTGCAGATCGCCAGCATGGCCAAGGAAGGCAAATTTACGGCCTACCGGGAGGAACTCCTGCCCAAGGCCCTGGAAACCGAAGATGAAATGGCTGAAGCCAGCCTGGAAAAATACTACGCCGATGCCTCACCCCATCGCCGGTTGATTGACGAGTATGTGGCCGAAAAAGAGGCTGAAACCCAGGCAGGCGGGAAAATAGGCCCCTGGCGCGGCGGCAGCATCAGGCGGTTTTTGCCTTCGGCCACGGCGGTGGTACAGGTTTCCATGGTCATTCTGGGGCTGATCGGCATTGGTCTGGCGATTTTCGGGGATGTGGATCCGGCGCTGAAAATGGCCTCCGGGGTTTTTGGCATTTTGGGCATCCGAAGCATATCCCTGGAAGAGGTGCTGGCTGAAGAGGAAAAGATCCCTGCGCGCAATACCGGTGAAACCCGGATGGCAAAGATGTTGAGCAAACACCAGAGAATACAATTGGGGGCAGGGGAGATCGATTCCTTTGACGACATGCAGGTGGTCTACGGCAGGGATATTGCGCAATTTACACATGCCAAAATGCTCCAGCTTCTGCAAAAATTCATTCGGCAACAGCGACTGGACAAGCAGCTTTATCTGTATCACACCGACGACGCCCAGGGCCGCTTTGGCCTTGGCTTTTTGGAAGGAAAGTGGGATGAATCCCGCATCCGGGAGATTCTCCATCAAGCCCGGTTTTTCCTGCAGCAGAGCTTCAACAAGCGCTACCGCGTGGTGACCCTGCCCGGATTCGACCTGGGGCCGGACCAAAAAAAACTGGACCAGGAAGGCTTTAACATACGCCTGGGCATGCTTAAAAACCTTGCCCGGGAGCACGGTTTGGGCATGGCCGGTGTGACCGAGGGGCGTGCGGTTCATCTCACCTACGAGGTTACAAAAGAAGCGGAAGTGCAAAAAGCGCTGGAAGTGATGGGAGCGCTTGCCGCCGGCCAAAAGCTCTCCGCCATGGCCTTTGCCAATGAAACCAATTTGTACATGCCCTATGGCTACCTGCTGACTCCAAAACTCTCATTGGGGGTTGCTGATGACGGTATTGTGCAAAAAATTCTTGACAGCATACCCAATGTGCAGTCCAGGCCCAGGCTGCCGGGCGGCGAGATGCTCTTGATGATGAAAAACACGGCCCAGTATGCCATGCTGCAGGCCCGCAAGCTGGGAGGGGAGACAGTACTGGCCCAGGATCTGGCCGGCCCGGCAGAGGAGCTGCCGGCCGTCCGGACCTACCCGTCTCCGGCCTGGGTGATGATGGACCTCAATGTCCGCAACAATGTGATCTTCCAGCGCTGGTTTGCGGATTCGGTGAGGCGCATCAGCATGGAGACCGATGATCCCATGAAAGCCATACGCGCCCTGCGCAGCCTTTATGAGCAAAGCGGCGAGCTGCTCGAAGGGGAGGATTTTGATTATCTCGGGCTGGTGTATGTCAATGTGCGCGATCTTGTCACCAAAATGCAAAAGGAAGGCCATCATTCATTGCTTGAGGCTGCCGGCATATTGTATGATTTGAGTTCGCGCTGGGACGCGCGCCACAGCGGCATCACCGAAGCCGGGTATTTGCAGGCGCACCCGGAATACGTGCCGGTGATGGAAAAACTGGCGCAAGTCATCGACGCGCCGGCGCGGGAGCAGGAAATGGATCGCCTGCACCGCGACCTGCGCGACGGCATCAGCAACCTGAATTTGAGCGCCATCGAATCCCCGGGACGCATCAAACAGCCCTTCTCCACTTTTAAAAACTACCTGGCGTACTGGCAGCGGGCCCTGAAGGAAAAACCCGATTTTGCCAACAGGGATCTGTATGAAAAGGAAACCCTGCTGAAAGTCACGGATGATGTCATTGCCACCACCGTGCTGGCGCCCACCCTGGCGGACATAGAAGAAAGCGTCAACGCCCTGCTTTCACACTTCAAGGCGCTGGGATATGACATCGCCCTGACCGAAGGCATGGAAATCACCGGAGCCAATGTCGCCATTACGCGCACGGATGACGGCCGGTATCAAGTGAGGACACTGGGCGAGGGGTACTTTGACGCCAAGATCAAACTGGCTCCGGGCGCCAAGCTGCCCTTTGGCGCGGAAGTGAAATTCATGACCGACACCATTGAAGAGAGCGTCACCCGCCCCGGCTACGCGATGGAGAAAAAAGACCTGCTGAAAAATTTGAATTGGCGCATAGCCATCGGCGGTCCTTCAGGCACCCAAAAAATAAACGCCGCGCGCATTTTGGCCAATTACCTGGATTACCAACTGGTGGACATGGGGATGTTGTACCGTGCCATTGATTTTGCTTTCAGTAAAGCGAAGGGCCAAAAAGGCATCCGCAACCTGAAGGATTTCATGAAACGGGCGCAGGTGGAGTATAAGGGCAAAGACATTGTAATCAAACACGGCCAGGATGAGGTTTTGTTTACCAAACAACTGGCCAAGGCGCGGGACAAAATGGAGTCCGAAGTGTCTGAAAATCCGGAAGTCATGCAGGCAGTGGCCAAAATAGTGCGCACTGCGGCCAAGCGCGGACGGGTGGTCATTGTCGGCCAGAATCCCTTTGAATTGGTTCCGGAGGCGGAGTTCAATGTGTATTTTGACCTCTCCGCCAAGGAACGGGCTTCCATCGACACCAAAACCTACCAGCAGATGCCGGCTCCGGAAGGCGCCTTTTTGGTCTCCGAAAAACTGCAGAAAAACTGGAAGCAGACCACCAAACTTTTGCGGCGCATGATGGCGAATACGCATTTGCACCGCAGCGTGCAGAAACCGTCCCTGCCGGGCAAACCCGGTCTTGGCGCCATGCGCGGCGACGAGGGCGAGGACCTGCTGTCACGCCTGCTGGTGCCGGCCATTAAAAAGGCCGCGGGCGTCATGGTGCAGCCCGGCAGCGTGCTGGCCTACCTGTCGACCGTGTCCGCCGCCACCTTGCAGGACATTCTGGATGAGTTTTTATTGCAGCAAAAAGTCACCTCGGTATCCCTGTCTTCATTCCGCGGGCGCGCGCCTCCTGTCAGGGGGCACCTGGCTGAGTACCTGGCCGAAGCCCTGGAGGATGAGGATATATCCGCCGAGGAGAAAAAAGCCATTGCCACGATCAACCCCGCGCGCCTGCCGCTGCGGGTGCTCAAGGGCAGGCAAAAGACAGCGGACATTGCGACCGATACGGATCTTGAGTACCTGGGCGCTTTCAACCTCATGCGCCGCTTTCTGCTGACCGAGAAATCCTTCCGCAGATTCGAAAATACACCGGAGGACAACCGGATGCTGGCCGCCATTGCGCTGCATGAGGCCCTGGAAATCGCAGGGCTGCCCCATGAAAGGGTCGTGCAGATTGTGGAGGATGTCACCGGCTACAGCCATGAAGTCCTGCTGGCCAAGGTGTTGGGCAAAGCTGAAGCCATGGCCCTGGTACGCAGCGCGGAAATCACCGCCTCCGCGGCAGAAAAAACAGCCGCCGAGTCCGCGGCGGCGGCATTGGTCAATGAAATGAAGACCGAACTCGCCCGGGCGCAAGCCCTGGGCGTGCAGGCACAGCCGCGGGCAAGGCTGCTGGACCGCCTGCGGAATACTGCCTGGGGAAGCTCTATAAGCCGGGCCGTGCTTTTCCTGCCCGGCCTGTTGCTGCCCGGCAGCATGCGGCTCTTGCGGTTTTTACCCGGAGCGCCGGTCGGCAACTGGCAGCGCGCAGTCTGGCTGGGGCTGTTGGCTTCGGTTTGGGCGGGCCTTGGCATTGTGGTGCTGGGCACTTTTAACCTGGAGCTGGCGGTTTTGGCAGCCGGCCTGGGCATTGCCAGCTATGCGCCGGCAAAGCATTTTGCCCTGAAATTGCGCACAGCCGTGGGAACATTCGCAGGCCGGCGGGTGGCCAACAGCGATTGGATGAACCAGGAAATAGAAAAACTCGCCGACGAGAAAGACGCGGCTGCACTGGCGAGAAAACTGTTATTGATATTGGACAGTGTCAAGGGCAATCCAGAACTGGAGGAAGGAGTTTTGGAAGTGCTGGCACAATTGCCTGATCCCAATACTGAGTATACAACCGCTGTCATCAGATTGAGCAATGGACAGGAAAAAACCCAATCCCTGCCAGCCATGCTTTTCAATGAACCATACCTGGGAATAAGGATTTTGCGGATTTTCCCATTTATCATGAAAGAGGGGCAACAATATAATGTTCCTGATATTAGGCAGAGAAGAAATATGCTCAGTTCTGCTTAAGGGAAGATTATTTGGATTAAATTTGATTTAATAGATTAAAAAATGATTGAAAATGATTAAAAAAACGATTAAAAATGGTTAAAAAGGTTAAAAAGACATATTGGAAGATATATGGTGTCATAATTTTATAATAATGATTTTTTAAAAGAAGGAAAAAGCAACAAATGGTTTCACATTGAAATAAAGCTGGTTTTGTGATATAATTCAATAAAATAAAAGCGATTGTTTTAAATTAAAACAAAACCCTTATTGTATTTCACTTTTGGGGGTAAAAACCATGATTATCCTAACACCAATTATGCATGTTTCCAAAAAATGGTTCAATCAAATCCGCGCCCGATCCAGGCAAAGGGCTGCAAACAGAGCGCCAGCGGATAAGAATGGTCTTTTATCCCATTGGCATCAGCCGGCAGGGCAAATGGCCAGGAAAACCGTTGCTTTGTTCATGGCCCTGGCTTTTCTTTTGCCTGCAGTCAGCTGGGCATTTGACCTGGACAATTATTTCACACCCCAGATTTTGGAGACCAGGCTTGGCAATCCCGAGAGCCTGAAACTGTCCCAGGATTTTTCGGTCCCAGGATCATTGGGCAAAGTCCTGGCTGCGCACCAGGGAACAGGCAGCATGACATTTGTCCTGATCCAGGACCTGCACTGCCATGCCCAGATTCAAGGCCACATCCGCAGCATGCTGGAAAATATTATGGCCCGCCATCCGGACATCCGCCTGCTGGCAGAAGAGGGCGCCAGCGGCATCATTCCGCTGGCTGAATTGGCCGCCCTGCCTGATTCCCTGGAGAAAAGGGCGGTGGCAGAGTATTTTGTCCGCCAGGGCAAGATGACGGCAGCGGATTGGTATGTCATCAGCGGCCATCCGCAGGCAGAGCTTTTCGGCGCCGAGGACCAGGCGCTGTACGACCAAAGCCTTGATCTTATCAGGACTTTTGTCACCGAGGAAAACCACGGGCTCCTGCTGGAAATGGCGGATCAGCTGGAAATGCTGCAGGAGAAGCTTTACCACCCCGAACTGCTGGCTTTTGAGCGGCGCCGCAGATTCTACCAAAAAACCCTGGCTGACCAGACTTCCTATTACCAGGACCTCCTGCGCGAAGCGCAGCGCCGCGGCATTATCCTGATACCCGCTTTCCTGGGCCGCACCAGCACCATCGCCAACCTGGGCTATTACCAGCAGCTGCAGCACCAGCAGTACCTGGAAAACGAGATTTTAAAGCAGCTCCTGCGCACAGCTGCCGAGAAAAAACTTTTTGCTAAGCAGCAGTATTTGGAAATATGCGAGCGCATCCTCAATGTCTCGGCTGCGCGCGAGGATTTGCAACGCTACCAGGAGGCAAGCGCGTCTTTGTCCCTGTCCGGCCTGGCCAGGGAGCTGGCGCAGGATCCCGGCTATGTGCACGCGCCCGAGGACATCAAACAGCTGGAGCAGGCCATTGGCCAGGCACTGGTATTTTACCGCCTGGCCGGCCGGCGGGACCAGGCCTTGCTGCAAAACACCATGCAGCGGCTGCAGGACCGGGGTGAAAAGCGGGCTGTTTTGATCACCGGCGGATTTCACACCCAGGCGCTGGAAGCAGCCATTGAAAAAGCCGGGCATTCTTATGTCACGCTCCAGCCCAACATGACCGGGCCTGAAGCCAACAGCCAGTATTTCGAGCTGCTGCGCGATCCCGGCCGTTTGACCGAGCTGGAAAGCATTATTGCCCAGACCCGGGCCAGGGCCGCGGCCATCGCGGTTCCCAAGGGGACAGCCAATCCGTTCTTCGCCTTTATCTACCGCAACAGCCTGGGCATTGCGCGCCTGGCCCGGCGGGTTTTAAACAATGAACGCATCCCCAGGCTGCGCAATGTGTCCTTTAAAAAATCCGAAAACAGCAGGTATGTGGAAGTGTCCACGGCTGCCGCAACCTATTATATTTCCCTAAACCGCACAGGACTCTTTGTGGGCAAAAGCCCGGCCGAGCTGGCCGAGCGCATGGGCGACCCTTCCGTGCAGCCCCAAAACCGGGTGCCCGTGGTTTTCAGCCTGCCCACGGCGCGCATTGCCGGGCTGGCCATGGCCGGCCTGGGCGCCATCATGTTTCTCACCGGCACTTTTGCCGGCTTGGGCACGGCCCTGATCGCCGGCTCGCTGGTGCTTTTGCTTTTGTGGGAAATCTCACACCTGCAGGCCATGAGCCCGCAGCAGCAGCGCAAGGCCATTTTGCTTTTATCCTGTTTTGCCGGCGCTTCGCTCCTGATGTTTTTCGGCGGACCGCTGCTGGGAGAGCTGACGAACCATTTTTGCGCCAATGACAGCGTGCCTTATTTGTTCACCAACACCATGTTAGGCGGAATCAAGACCAGCATCAACCCGGTGGTC
>JAFGIQ010000080.1 GCA_016929575.1 candidate division FCPU426 bacterium | reverse complement strand
GAAGCGGATGGTGGATAAACTGTACATGCATGTTGCACGCCACCAGCGTCCCGGCAGCCAGCGCCTGTCCGCAAAACTTGATGGCTGGAGACAGCCGGGCTTTGTCGTCAATCAATCCCAACAGCGTGATCAGGGTCGTGCCGCTGACCACACCCACCACCCCGATCACCGAACTGCTCTCCCAGATCTTAAAGGTCAGCAGGGAGAGTAAAAATCCCAGATATACCGCCGCGCCGCCCAAATAAGGAACCGGCTGCTTGTGCCTTTTTAAATGCATATCCGGATGATCCATCATGTTGAGCCTGCGCGCGGCCATGCCGGCCAAAGGCGTCATGCCCAAGGTGATCAAAAAAGCCAGCGTCGCAATGGCCAAACTGGTGATCATGCCTTCCTCCGGGATCCTGGTTTGCGTTCCAGGCGGCGATAGAGGGCCAGCAGTCTGCCGGCCGCATGGTTCCAATCGTATTTTTTAACCGCCAAGGTGCGCCCGGCGCGGCGCAGCCGTTCGGCCAGGCGGTTGTCCTGGCACAAGGACAGTACGCTTTCGGCAAAAGCGCGCGGTGTCTTTGCCACCAGGCAATGCCGGCCGGATTGCGCCCCCAGGTTTGCTGCCACCACCGGGGAGGCAACAGTAGGCAGCCCGGCGGCAAAGTACTCAATGACTTTGAACTGCCGGCCGGAAGCCACCTCCAGCGGGCAGATCGCCACCCTGGTCCGGGCAAAATAAGGCTGCAAAGACGATACCACCCCGGCAAAATGGACGCCGCTTTGCCGCAGGATCGGATCCTGGGCAAGGCGATCCGGCGCCTGGCCGACAACCAGCAAACGCACCCGGCGGTCCTGCCTCCGGATCAAGGGCCAGGTTTCCTGGCAAAAACGCTGCAGCCCCCACAGGTTGGGCTCGTACGCGAGGTTGCCCACAAAAAGCAGCGTGGGCTTGGAAGTCAACCGGGAAACCGCGCGTATGCTGCGGGTATTGACACCGTTGGTGATCTCTATAAGCGTTTTATCCGCGCCCAGCGACAGCAGCTGCCCGCGATCCAGGGCCGAGGAAATGCAACTGGCGGTGAAGCCATGGGACACTTCGGGCTCATAGCGGCGCAAGCGTCGCCATTCATGCTGATTGTACCATTGCCGCCACCAGCCCCTCTGCACCAGCGTGCGGTTTTGAAACTGGCGGGTCAAGGCATCCGTGTAATCCAAGATCCTGCATTCCGCCGCAGCGCGCAAAGCATAGGGGGCCATGCGCAGGCGGTAGGCGTGCACGCAGTCAATCCGCTTTTCCCTCATGGTCCTGGCCACCGCTTCCTGCATGGCTGTTGAATGAAAAGCCGCCACATTCAAAGGAACGGATGTGGGCCAGGCGCGCAGGCAATTGGCCAGCAGCTGCGGGCGGGAAATGAAAACGCCTGCAGCCGAAGCGCAGAACCTGCGCAGGGAGGCAAGATGCTTTTCTTCAGCAGGATGCCTGAGAAAACCAAGAAAATGGACCGTGTGTTTTGCTGCCAAGGCCTGCAACAAATGAAAAGCGCGCTGCCGGTCGCCATCGATGAGGGGATAGGGCACCAGGGGCGATAAAAACAGTATCTTCATACCATGTAATCCTTTGCCGACCTCCCTGGAGCCTGCTGCAGGGTGATGCATGATGGAATCCCGCCGGCAAACACACCGAGGAAAAGGGCGGGCATAACCCCGGGGCTGGCTGTACTTTTACGGGTCCAACCGCCTTTGCCCCGGGTTTCGGCCATTATACTTATTTTTATTCCTGCCTGTCCAAATTATTTTGAACAAATCTCCCGGCAGGGGGTGCCCGTATGCAGGCAGGCCCCTGCCGCGCCCTGACAGGAGCAGCGGCTGTTTGCGCAAGGTCCTGGTTCACATTTTTTAGACGTTGTGTTATGATTTCCTTGCCCATCCCTCTCCTGCAGACCATTCGCTTTCAAGGAGGCGGTCATGATTAAAGTGTTGTTGTCTGAAGATGAGATTCCCCGCCAATGGTACAATCTGGCTGCGGATCTACCCTCGCCCCTGCAGCCGCCCCTGGGTCCAGACGGCAAGCCGATTTCCCCTGATATGCTGGCTCCGGTTTTTCCCATGAATCTGATTGAGCAGGAAGTGAGCCGCGAGCGCTGGATCGACATTCCCCCCGAGATTCTGGAAATCCTCTATCTCTGGCGCCCCTCTCCCTTGTACCGCGCCACCCGCCTGGAAAAAGCGCTTGGCACGCCGGCGCGCATTTATTACAAAAATGAAGGGGTGAGCCCTGCCGGCAGCCACAAACCCAACACCGCCGTGGCCCAGGCCTGGTACAACAAGCAGTTCGGCATCAAACGCATCACCACCGAGACCGGGGCCGGCCAGTGGGGCAGCGCCCTGGCTTTTGCCTGCTGCCTGCTCGACCTGGAATGCAAAGTCTTCATGGTGCGCATCAGTTATGATCAAAAACCCTTCCGCAAGATGATGATGCAGACCTGGGGGGCCAACTGCGTTCCCAGTCCCAGCCCTGAAACCCGGGCCGGCCGTGATATGCTGGCCAAAAGCCCTGATACGCCCGGCAGCCTGGGCATAGCCATCAGCGAAGCCATTGAAGCGGCGGTCAGCGATACCAGCGGCCAGACGCGCTATTCCCTGGGGAGTGTTTTAAACCACGTGCTTTTGCACCAGACCATCATCGGCCTGGAAGCCAAGAAACAGCTCGGCAAGATCAATGAAAAAAAGGTTGACGTGGTCATTGGCTGCGCCGGCGGCGGCAGCAATTTTGCCGGCCTGGCCTTTCCCTTTGTGGTGGACAAAATCAACGGCGCGCAGATCAAGGTCGTTGCCGCCGAACCCACTTCCTGCCCCACCATGACCCGTGGTCCTTTCGCCTATGATTTCGGCGACGTGGCGGCAACCACCCCGCTGCTGCCCATGCACACCCTGGGGCACAACTTTATCCCGGCCCCCATCCACGCCGGCGGCCTGCGCTACCACGGCCTGGCGCCCCTGGTGAGTCAATCCATCGTGGAAGGACTGGTTTCACCCCAGGCTTTTGATCAGTTGGACTGCTACGCCGCCGCCGTGCTCTGGGCCCGTACGGAAGGCTTTATTCCGGCCCCGGAAACCAGCCATGCCATCGCCGCGGTCATTGAACAGGCCAAGCAGGCCAAAGAGGAAGGCAAGGAAAAAGTCATTCTCTTCAACTGGAGCGGGCACGGGTTGATGGATCTGCTGGGATATGAAAAATACTTCAGCGGTCAGCTGACCAATTATGTGCTGCCGGAGGGGGAATTGCAGGAAAATCTTCGGGTCCTGCAAAACCTTCCCAAAGCCCCGGCCAATAAAACTGGAAAGTGGTAATGGCCGGCCTCACACAGTACGACCAACTCGAGACGCGCTGCCGTCTGTTGGGCCAGGAAATCCCCTTTTACTACTGCCGCACGCAGGGAGAGGACAGGCTCTGCCGGCACATTCTCCATTGCTGGTTTGAGCGCCTGCCGGTTGAAACTTTTCTGCATGCGCACTACCCCCCGGAAAAGCTGGATGCCCTGTGGTCATTGCCTCGGCCGAAAATGCTTTCCCTGCTGGAGGAGATTGAAAAAGCCCGGCAGGAGCGCCCGCCGGAAAGGAAGGCATAAGCCTTGCTCGCGCGCGCCTCCTCGCTGGATGACCTTTCTTTTTTCTCTGAAGTGGGATTGATTCTTGTGCACTTCCTGCAAGGACAGTTACTCATCTCCTTGTGCAATGCCCTGGTGGCTTGGCTGGCATTTTGGGCCTTGGGCATTCACCCGGCCTGGCTTTTGGGAGCCGTGGTCGGGCTGATGAGCTTCATCCCCTATCTGGGGCCGGTGCTTGGTTTTCTTCCGGCCCTGGTCATGGCCTGGATCAGCCGACACACGCTCTGGCATGTGGCAGCTGTCATCGGCGTATGGGGTTTGGTTCAGTTGTTGGAGGGACTGGTCTTTCAGCCGAAGATATTGGGGGACAAGCTTAAAATCCATCCCTTGTTGGTGGTGCTTTCTTTTTTTATCTGGGGGGCTTTGTTGAATGTTGCCGGTGTGATTTTGGCTGTGCCGCTGACCGCGCTGGCGCAGGTCATCTATCGCCGCATCAAAAGGCGCCTGCGGCCCTGAAAATCTGCACCGCCAGGGACTGTGCGCCAACAATTTTATGCCCTGGCGCGGGTGAACCTGTGAAGTGCCATGGAGCCGGCTCAGGCGCCGTTGGCCAGCTCCATGATCCTCATTTTGGCGGCCAGCCCTTTTTCCGGACTGCCAAAAGTGCTGATGGCTTTTTCAATGGCATCCGCTAATGCCGGCAGGTCGCTTTTTTTCATCTGTACCAGGTTCAGGTTTTTTTTCTTGCTTTGCGTATCCAAAAGTATTTCCGGAAAGCAAGTAAAAGGCTTTATTCTTTCCAGGACTTGTTTCGCCAGTTCATTGCCGCTGAATTCTTTCATCCATCCTACTCCTTGGACACCGTGCCCCCGGCTCTAATACAATCCCTTAAGATAACCATCCAATTTTTCAAAGGGCGCCATGATGAATTCGCAGCGGTCGTCCCCACAAGCCGTGCATTTCGTTTCCCGGGCATGCACCTCAATGCCATAGGCCTCGCTGCACCATCCGGCTGAATAGCCGGCGCTGAAAAAACAGACCGGCTTGTCGGCTTTTCGCTTCTTGGCCTGGTATATCTCGGATTCAAAAGTATTCGGATGCTGGTATTGCAGGAAGTAATTCTCGTCCGGCG
>JAFGIQ010000079.1 GCA_016929575.1 candidate division FCPU426 bacterium | reverse complement strand
GCTACGGCGACCGAGACCTCCACGGCCACGGCGACACCGAGCGAGACTTCCACGGCCACAGCTACGGCGAGCGAGACTTCCACGGCCACGGTGACACCGAGCGAAACGTCGACTGAAACCTCTACGGCAACAGCCACACCGACCGAGACGGAGACAGTCACAGCAACCATGACCGCTACGCCGACCGGAACATCCACCAGTACGGCAACACCTACAGAGACAGCAACAGCCACTGCAACCTCGACTGAAACAACGACCGCCACGGCAACAGCGACGGAAACAGTGACCGCAACCGAGACCACCACTGCGACTGAAACAGCCACGCCGACTGCTTCACATACAGAAACACCAAGCGCCAGCGCCACCCCGACAGCTACTTTCACGCCCACATCTACCGAAACCCCCACTGCCACCCAGAGCCAGACCGCAACGGCGACTGCAACCATGACCCCCACCAGCACCCAGACGCCCACCAGTACGGTCACGCCCAGCGTCACCGGTACGCCCTCAATTACAACCACGTCCACGGAAACAGCGACCGGCACCCCGACCTATACCGTAACCGGGACTGCGACAGAGTCACCTACATTTACCGCCACGCCTACCTTGACTCCTTCGGCCACGATATCGACGACCGGCACGATAACACCTACCTATACGCCCAGCGGCACCATCACCCCCACGGCAACCGTCACTCTGACTGCAAGCCAGTCTCCGACACCGACCATTTCTCCCACGGAAGTCACCAGTATCCGTTTCACCTTGCTGGTGTTGGATTCGGCCGGCACGCATGTGCGCACATTGCAGGAAAGCCGCATTCTGCAAACAGTTAATGATTTCCTCTTGTCTTCCGATCTTCTAGTGGCAGATGGACGCGAAAGCTTGAGAATCTGGGAAGACGGGCTGTTTGACTGCCTGTGGGATGGCACAAATGAAAACGGCAAGCTGGTGGCCAGCGGGCAGTACTATATCAAGACGATCAGCATAGACAGGCTGGACAGCCAGACCGTGGTGATCAAAGCGATTACGATATTCAGGCCGCAAATCCAGGTTTTGGCGGGGTATAGAGTGTCTCCCAATCCGGCGCAGGACACCGTGCAGATCTGGGCGCGCAGCCGGATCGCCGGGGCGGAGGTCAAGGCGCAGGTATATACCATTGTCGGCGAATTGGTCGCCAAACTCACTTTTGGCAACGCGGATGTCGTAAGCTGGAACATGACCAACAGCGCCGGAGAAAGACTGGCCAGCGGGGTTTACTTGGTCGTCATCATGGCCAAGGATCCGCTTACCGGCCAGACAGAGCGCCAGGTCCTTAAATTGGCGGTGCTGAGATGATGCCCAAGCGAATTGCTGTCTTCATAGTATTATTGGTCTCCCTCTGCGCTGGCAGCGGAGCTCGCTTGGCGCTGGCCGGATTGTATGAGAAAGGCGGAGCCAATGGCATGGGGGCGCGTGCCATGGGCATGGCCGGCGCGTATACGGCCCTGGCTGAAGATGAAACCGCCGTATGGTGGAATCCCGCCGGACTCGGGGCTATCGACACCCTGCGGGTGGGGACTTCCCTGGGGTCCCTCTACGATGGCCAGCTGCGAACCGTCAATCTCTCCGCAGCCATGCCCATGACCGCCGGATCCGCTGCCGGTATCCATTGGACGCATGACGCCTACGTGCAATCCGCTGCCATTCATACCGATGCTTTGGGCGTGGCCGGCAGCATTCCCCTCGTTCCAGACCAGACTTTCCGCCTGGGAGCAGGGGTTAAAGTATTGTTTGGCGGCATCCCCGACGCCGCGGCCGGATTCAGCGGGGTGGGTTTGGACATCGGCCTGCAGTATAAATTCCAGCTTTTTGACCAGCGCTTCAGTCTGGGTTTCATGGCCCAGGATTTGGATACGCGCATAACCTGGGACAGCGGTTTGGTCGAGCAAATTCCGCAAAGCCTCACCCTGGGGTCCGCCTGGCAGATCGATTCCCAGAGCGTGGCGCTCTTGGATATGGCCATGATACATTCCGGCCAGGAGGAAGCCCAACAAGTCCGTGTTTTGCGTCTGGGGATCGAGCGCTGGTTCAGGGAGATAATCGGTTTGCGCGCCGGGTTGATGCTTGACAGCGGCTATGCCAGCACCTTCAGTTTCGGCGCCGGTTTTAAGGCGGCAGGGGCCGACGTGCAATATGCCTTGCTGGGGCAAGTGGCGGCCTTGGGCCTTTCACACCGTTTGACCATCAGCTATAACATACCGCCGTTGCTGGCCAAAGCTGAAGCCCCGTCCGCTCCGGCGGAAAAGGCGGCTGAGGCCTTTCACATGGAACTCATCGCCCTGCCAGAAGTCTTTTCACCTCAGAGTGAAAGCCTGACGGACTCGGTTGTGTTTCATCTGAATATTTTAACGGGGGACTGGACGCTGGTCGGCTCCTGGCGCTTGCGCATTGAAAACACCTCGGGGGAAGTGGTGCGTGATTTCAACGGCGCCCAGTATACCAGCCAGTTTGAATGGGACGGGCTTAACCGGGAAGGGGCGGTATGCCAAGACGGGACCTATCGGGCCACGCTGGTCTTGTTTGACACCCAAGGCAAAAGCCTGGGGGAGGCGGGGGTGTCTGTTCTCATCCGCACGGAATTGCCCGGCATTGATTTGCGCGTCAGTCCCAGGCGGCTGCTCCTTATCGGCGGGCGGCCGCAAAGATCCCTGCATTTCCGTTTCATCAACACAGCGCATTTGACCAATGTTACCTGGAGTTTGGAGGTCAGCGCAGGCAGGGAGAAGGTTGTCAAAACCTTTGCCGGCGAGGGTGCGGTTCCGGCCGACCTGCGCTGGGACGGGATTTTGGCCGACGGAAAACCAGTGTCCCCGGGATCATATGAAGCCTTGCTTGGCATTACGGATATCATGAACCAAAGGAAAAGCGCGGTTCAAACCTTCACCGTCAGCCTGGTGGAGCCAACCATTAAAATGGCCGTCGAACCCCGTTTGCTGCAACTGGGGGACAAAAAACTGGGACAGGCGGTCTTTCTCCCGACCGTGCTGCCGGAGGAAGGCGTTCAATCCTGGTCTTTGGAGATACGTCATGCGCAAAACCAGCAAGCAGTGCGGACCTTGCCGGGCACAGGGCAACCGCCCGCCAGAATCACTTGGGATGCCAAGGATCAGAATGGGCGCTTGGTTAAAAAAGGGGAATTTTTCCACGCCCAGTTGCAGCTGGACTATGGCGGCAGGAATATCGTCAAGGGCCCGGCTGTGGCCCTGGCTACGGATATTGGCACAGCGGAAGCAGGCAGGGCGCTGGCTTTGCATCTGACCATGGTAACTTTCAGCCCCGGCTCGGCCACGATTCAAGTGGACGATTTTAAACGGCTCAAACAGGCCGCAGAGGCGGTCAACAAATACGCCAAGCGCTATCAACTCCATATCAAAGGCTATACGGACAACCGCGAAGCCAAAGACAACGAACTGGAGCTTTCCTGGGAGAGGGCGGCCAAGGTCAAGGAGTATCTGAATTATTCCTGCAACCTGCCGAATGATAAAATGGAGACCGTGGGATATGGTTCGCGTCTTCCCTTGGCTCCGGAAACCAGCCCGGCCGGGCGGGCCAAGAACCGCCGCGTGGAAGTCGTGTTGATAATACAGAAGTGAGCACGGGTAAAAAAAGTACCGGGTTCCAGCCAGCTTGACATTCCAGGAATACCCTTGTATTATCTAAAAATGATGCTGTGCAAATACTTTATGATGCACACATGTTGTTTCCTCCAAGTCTGCATGCGCTTGCGCCGGAGGTGCGCTTATACACATGGGGTATGGAGATAAAAAATATTCTTTGCCGCCCGCTCTAGCGGCAAACAGTATGCGCCGATGCTTTGAAGGCCAAATTACGTTTGGGAAGATGAGCGCGGGCACGACGGGGACCAAGGGAAAAATACCGCCGCCGGAAAAGTATTTCATTGGCGTGAAGGAGCATCATGTTGCGTAAAATCGGAACCTATCTCCTGGCATTTGGGCTGGGCATTTTTATGGTCGCCGTCTGGTTTCAAAATTATTATTTCATCAATGAGATACCCAGGGAAGGACTGGTGCTGGAGGTGTGGAACAAGCCTCCCTCCCGCCAGGTGAAGGAAGGGAAACTGTGGAAAGAAACCGTGCTGCGGTTTGAGCAGGAGTATCCGCATATCAAGATAAACAGCGTGGAACGTGAATTCTCACCCCAGGAATTTGTTACCGCCATGGCCGGAGGCAAAGGTCCGGATGTCATGCATATCTGGATAGGAACCCTGGCTATCCTGGCCAGGCAGGGATTCATCGCCCCCATGGACGAATTTGTCAAACACTGGGACCAAGCCGACTATATTCATCCCATTGTCTGGAGTCCGGCCCGGATTGACGATAAAATATACGGCGTGCCGCGGGACACGTATTTCACCGTTTTATTCTACCGGAAGGATCTTTTTGCCCGGGCCGGCCTGGATCCCGAACAACCGCCTCGGAACTGGAATGAGTTGGTGGCGTATGCCCAGGCATTGACCAAACCCGAGGAGGGAGTATATGGTTTTGGCCTGCCGCCCACCACCTGGAATTTCATGGATTTTGTCTGGCAAAACAATGGGGAACTGGTGCAGCGCAACCAGCAGGGATTCATGGAGGCCTCCCTTTCCACTCCGCAGGTGGTGGAAGTGCTTCAATTTTGGCGGGACCTCAAGGAAAAATACAAAGTATTGCCTCCCAATGCCTTGCCCTCGTATGAAGATATTGCCCAGATGTTTGCGCTGGGCAAAGTGGCCATGATGATGAGCGTGGCCAATCAGCTGCCGAGCCTGATCAACAAATACGGTTTGGATTTTTCGGTCACAGGCATCGCCCCGTTGCCCGCCGGTCCGACCGGCACCCGCGCCTCGCACGCCGGGGGAGAGGTGTTCATCATCAATGCCGCGATACCCAAAGAACGGCAGGAGGCGGCCTGGAAGTACATCGAATTCGAATTATCCCCTGCAAACCAGCTCTGGAAATGGGTGCGGATGAACGAACTGAAAATGACCATTTTTCCCGGGGCTTTCTCCGCTTCGACCAATCTTTTAAACATGCCGGAATTTGCCATGGTCAAGGAGGAGTTGCAGTTTGTGCGCAATGAACCGCTTTTTGCCGAATGGTTGTTGATGAAAGACGCCATGGACAAGGATCTGCTGCAGGCGATATTTTCCGACACCTCCATCGATTTGAATGTCTATGTGCAGACGTTCAATTTAAAAGTCAACAAACGGTTTTTTCCATTTGAAAAACAGATGGTACAGAAATAACGGGTTTGCCAGGCAAAGGAAGGCTGCTTTTTTATCCCGCACGTACGTGCGGGAACGAAGCGGGGATGCAGCACAAGGTCCGGTACAGATGGTCCACTGGCTTGAGGACCAAGGACCTTATACCCACGGTTTTTCGGCAATGGGAGTGACAGGGAATGCCTCAAAAAAGACCAAAAAGACTGCCGACGGACTTTTTTGACCGCCTGCTTTCCAATCAGACCGACGACCAGATCAATGATCTGCTGACGTCTTTGGTGGATGAGCAAATAGCCCCCAGCGTGGAGATGGATGAGGCTGCGCCGTTATCTGCGGAGCCACAGGCTTCGGCCGGCGTGCGGCGCGGGTTTCACCGGGAAAAGATCGAAGATGCCATTGTTACGCGGGATGAAGAGCTGGATGAAGGGTTTTCAGCCCCGGATCAAGAATCGGCTTTGGACGAATTAATACCAAAAACAACCAAGATGCAAAAATCACCAACCGGGCTGGAAGCACCGCCCGGCAAGGAATCCCCCCCGGCGGGTAAGGTGAAAATAAAATTTCCCGGGGCCGAGGGTTTGGAAGTGCCGCGGGAATTGCTTTACGATGAGCAGGAGGGCGGGAGGCAGGAACAGTATTTTGAGGTGCCGGAGGTGCCGCAGCCGCCTGATGTGGAAACCATTTCCCGGGTGGTAGGGTCGCCGCCGCCCGGAGTGCATGGGGCTCCGGAGCAATGGCAGGCCGGCGAGGTGGAGACGCCTGATTATCCCTTGCCGCCGGACGTTCCTCAGCCGCCGGAGGATGATGAGCGGGCGTTTACCGTGCCTGTGCCCGGGGATGAAAAACTGTCTGAACCCGAAATCATGGATGCGGCAGCGGCGTTTGACTTGACCCAAACCGAAGCAGAGTG
Source organism: candidate division FCPU426 bacterium (assembly GCA_016929575.1). Lineage (GTDB taxonomy): Bacteria > Oederibacteriota > JAAXVQ01 > JAAXVQ01 > JAUVAV01 > JAFGIQ01. The sequence continues at coordinate 2,464 of JAFGIQ010000079.1, read as the reverse complement.
GGGAAGGCCGCCCGGAGAGGAGGCTCCGGCTGTATCGCGCGAAGCACAGAGAATGGCGGCACCGAGCCGGCCCCTGCCGTCACACGAAGAGATGATACGGGCGCGCTTAAACGCGCGCTGGGAAAGCCCGGCACGCCAGCCCAAACGGCCCCGCTTGGCCAAAGCAGTCAAATCCATAACCGTCGCGCCCCCCAAACCGGATAAAATCAGCGATATCCTGGGGGAAATGGACAGGGCAGAACGTGCTTTTAAATTTACCAAAACCAACCGTGCGGCCATGATGTTTTTACTGCCGGCTTTCATTGCCTTCACGCTTTTTTCCTGGTATCCCATGCTGAAGGGATTGCTTATATCTTTTTACAACTACAGTCCCACCGGAGTCAGTCATTTTCTGGGATTTGCCAATTATACCCGGGCCTTTCAGGACACCATGTTTTGGAGAAGTCTTTACCATGGACTTGGTTTTTGTCTGTTGGTTTTAGCCCTTGGATTTTGGCTGCCAATTGTATTGTCGATATTCATCAATGAATTACGCTGGGGCCAGAGGCTGTTGAAATTCTTGTTTTTCCTGCCATTTTTAATGCCCACCGTGCCGGCCGCCATTTTGTGGAAATGGATTATGGATCAAGGGTTTGGACTGCTCAACTCTCTGCTGGCGTTTTTACCCCTTCCGGATCCGCACATCGGCTGGCTGACCAATCCCAAATTGGCGCTGCTTTCGCTGGTTTTGGTTTACATCTGGAAAAATACGGGCTGGGCCATTCTTATTTATTCCGCAGCGTTGGGCAATATCGACGAAACCATGTATGAAGAGGCCGAAATCGACGGCGCCAGCATCTGGGACAAGGTGCGGCATGTGACCCTGCCCATGATCCGCGGCGTGCTGGCGGTCATGCTGATCATCACGATTATCAATACGATCCAATTGTTCACCGAAGTCTACATCATGACCAACGGCGGGCCGATGAATTCCACCGAAATGATCGCCACCTATATCTACAAACAGGCGTTTTTCTACATGGATATCGGATATGCTTCCGCACTTTCCATGATCATGCTCCTGATGCTGATGGTGATTACGGTTTTAAGACTGCGACGCCTGGATCCCGAAGGAGGCTAAAGGCATGTATATCCGCGGATTGATTTCACCCAGCGACCGAAAACACGCATCCGTCCGCCTGCTGATGCTGGGCAGCGGCCTCATGGTCGTTTTTTTGGCAGTGGTGGTCGTGCTGCCGTTTTTCTGGATGATCGCCACCTCCCTGACTCCGGTCCAGTATATTTTCAGTTGGCCTCCGCAGTGGTACCACGGGAACTGGGATTGGTCCTCCTACGTCATCGCCTGGCAACACGTGCCCTTTGCCACGTATATTTTTAATTCCCTCATTCATTGCTTCGGCGTGGTGGCGGGACAGCTGCTGTTATCCGCTTTGGCTGCTTACGCTTTTTCCAAGCTCCGCATGCCTTTTGCCAGATTGATATTGCTGCTTTTCCTGCTGACGCTGATGATTCCGGTGGAAAGCCTGCTTATCCCGTTGTACTTGGTGATGAAAAGTTTTCCGGCCGAAAGGGTGCCGCATGTGAATTTGATCTCCACTTTTTGGGGATTGATTCTGCCCACGGTGGTGTCGGCTTTCAATATCCTGATTATGAAAAGCTTCTTTGACCGTTTGCCCGATGATTTGATAGACGCCGGGCGCTTGGATGGATGCTCGGAGTGGCTGATATTCCGCAAGATTGTCATGCCGATTTCCGCGCCCATCATGGTGGTTTTGGGGATTTTTGGTTTTATCACCACCTGGAACAGTTTTTTCTGGCCTTTAATTGTCATGAACAACCCGAAGACGTATACCCTCATGGTCGGAGTGCAAAAAATGGTTGAAATCGGGGAGCCCTGGAATGTTATCATGGCGGTGGTGACCTTGACCACCTTGCCGACCATATTCATTTATTTTGCCTTCCAAAAGTATATTGTCCGCGGGGTGGTTTTTACAGGCTTGCAAGGATGATTTTTAAAAAGCGGCAACCCCGGGCCGGAGATTCTGTTGATTGAGGGAGGAGTGGCATGACCAAAAGGAAGCGCAGATTAAAAAAACCGTTCAAGCAGGAATTGGATATGGTTGAACATGCCAGCCGCTTGCGCGCCTTGCCGGGTGGTTCGTGGGAGACCGTGCGCGGGCTTTTTGTTTGGCTGGCAGTCGGAATCATTCTTTCCGCCTTGGGCTGGCTGGCGTTGGGACGGTGAGCAGACACGGCATCGTAGGCCTGCCCGCCATTGAAAAGAAACTGCAACATTATCTTTCTGCAAAACGCTGGCGCCATGTCAGCGGTTGTGCGCGGTTGGCGGCAAAGCTGGCCGTCCGCCACGGAATTTCCCCCTCCCAGGCCTACCTGGCCGGCTTGCTGCATGATTGCGCCCGCGAACTCCCTGCCGCGCGGCTGCTGCACAGCCTGCGCGCCTATC
>JAFGIQ010000078.1 GCA_016929575.1 candidate division FCPU426 bacterium | reverse complement strand
TGAAAAATGCATGCCGTTTGATGCGCAGCGGCAGGGATTGGTTTTTGGCGAGGGGGCAGGGCTGCTGGTTTTGGAAGCCGAGGAGTCACTGAGGAGGCGCGGGCACACGCCCCTGGCCAGGCTCGAAGGGTACGGCTGGTCCAACGATGCGCATCATCTTTCCGCCCCTCATCCGGAAGGCTGGGGAACACGGCAGGCCATCGTGCAGGCATTGCAGGATGCGGGCATGGATCCAACGGACATTGACATGATTGTCGCGCACGGAACCGGAACGCCCTGGAACGACCAGGTGGAGGCGCAGGTTTTTGCCGGAATTTTTGGCGCCGAAGGCTGTCCGGTGACAGCCCCAAAATCCGCCGTAGGGCACTGCATGGGCGCGGCCAGCGCGGTGGAAGCGGTTATCGGCCTCTGGGCGCTGCAACAGCAGAAGATTCCGCCGACACCCAATCACATCCAAAAAGATCCCGCCTGCCCTATTGATGTGGTCGTTTCAGGCCCGCGCAGCAAGACCATGCGCGCCTGCCTGACCAATTCCTCCGGCTTTGGGGGAAACAATATCAGCATGATTTTTACCCTGACTGAAAAAGGGCGGCAGCGCCGTGCCTGAGCGCATAGCTGTCACCGGTATCAGCATGTTGTGCGCCTTGGGCGATGATCCGGGGGCTGTGGCCCGGGGTCTGCAAAATGGCCCCGGCGGAGTGCAAGCGTGTGTTTTTCCGCCGGCCTGGCAACAACCGGCGGCCTGGTGCGGCCTGGTGTCCAAGGATTTGCGGCAGGATTTGGGAGGAAAGGGCTGGAGGCATCACCAGCGCTCAGGGCTGATGGCTTGTTGGCTGGGGCGGCGTTTATTGCGCGCCAACGGCGGGTCTGCCGGGGAAGCGGAAAAACCGGAATCACTGGGACTGGTTATAGGCTGCGACCATGACCTGTATTCCCAGGAGGTGCTGTCTGCTTATCAGCAAAAAGCGCTGGCAGAACTTAATCCGGCGCATGTTCTGACCTTGTCCACCAATGCCGAAGCCTCGCAGGCAGCCATTGATTTGAACATCCGCGGATTTGCAATAACGATAAGCAGCGGCTGGCTGGCCGGCCTGGAGGCAATCTACACTGCTGCGCAGGCATTGCGGGCAGGGAGGGCGCAGCTGGTTTTGGCCGGAGGCGTGGAGGCGCTCACTCTGGAAAAAAGATACGGTTTTGCCCATGCTTTTCAGCGAGGGACGGGGGCGTTGCAGTCAGGACTCCTTGCTTTTGATACACCAGGAAGCATTGCCTGTGGGGAAGGCGGGGCTCTGCTGCGGCTGGAAGCTGAAAGCCATGCCCAGGAACATGGACGCGGCAGCCTGGCTTTTGTCAAAGGCTTTGGCCTGCGCTTTAATCCGGAAGCGCAGGGCGGATCTGATCCTACGGCCTTACAGGAAGCCGTGAAATCGGTTTTGGCCCAGGCAGACCTCCCGGCCCAGGCAATAGATGCCGTGTTTTTATCCGCCAATGGCAATGCAAGACAGGATCAGGCGGAGATGGAGGCCCTGACCAAGATTTTTCCAAAGGCATGCCCTCCCACCATGGCGTTGAAAGGAGCCTGGGGGGACGCATTGCACGCCAGCGGCGCGCTGGCCGCAGCCGGAGCCATTGCCTGCGCCCGGGCAGGATTCATGCCTCCTACTTTGCACTGCGGCCGCGAAGATTGGGCGAAAAAATTAAATCTGCAAACCCGCGCCAGCGCCTGGCAGGCCAGACAGGTTTTAATTTTATCCCAGGAGCAGGATTATAAAGCCGCGGCTTTGTTGCTGGAATTTCCCGCGCCGGAGACAGCAGGAGCAGACCGATGACGTTTGCAGGTAACATTGCATTTGTGACCGGAGGAACAGGAGATATCGGCCGGGCCATTGTCCGCCTCCTGGCAGAGGAGGGGCTGCGCGTGGCCTTTACCTACCACCGCCAGGAGGCGCTGGCTGTTCACATGACGCAGGAGTTGGGGAGAGACCGGGTGCTGGCGCTGCAGGCCGGGAAAAACGACCTGGAGGAAGCGCGGGCACTGACCGGCCGGGTGAAAGAGGCATGGGGCGGAGTCAATTATCTGGTGAACAGCATCGGCGCTTTGCGGGATTGCTCTTTTGTGCGCATGGAGGAGGAAGACTGGCGTTTTATCCAGCAGATCAACCTGGACGCGCCTTTTGCCTATGCCCGCGCCCTGGCCTTTGATTTTGTGCGGCAGGCAGGCAATGCCATTGTCAATGTTTCTTCCGTGGCGGCCTTAGCCGGCTCTGCCGGCCAGGCCAATTATGCCGCAGCCAAGGCCGGGGTGTTGGGATTGACGCGGTCCCTGGCGAGGGAAGGCGGACGTTTTGGCGTGCGGGTCAATGCCGTGGCGCCGGGTTATATTGAATCTGCCATGACCGACCAGCTGCCGCCCGCGCGCAAAGAACAGGCGTGCAAACTCATACCCCTGGGGCGCTTTGGCCGGCCTGAAGAAGTGGCGCAGGCCGTGGCGTTTTTATTGTCCGCGGAAGCGCGTTACATCACCGGCCAGGTATTGGTGGTGGACGGGGGATTGATTCCCTAGAAAGGAGAGCAGTGCATGGCGAAGGTAAAACCCGCGCTGGCCGGACAACCACGCCGCCGGCGGGCCCAGGAGGCGGCGCTGGCAATGATCGGAGACGAATTGCTGCAGGCGCACCTGGACAGCAATGGGCCTGCCATCCAAGTGCGCCTGGCGGGAGCGGGCTGGGAAACCCGCAGGCGATGCATTCTTCCGGACAACCAGGCGCAGATCGCCGCGCAGCTGAAGCGCCTCTGGTCGCAATTTCCCCTGTTGGTTTGCTGCGGCGGGCTCGGCCCCACGCAAGACGATGTCACCAGGCAGGCAATAGCCGCCATGCTCCGGCGGCCGCTTTTTGTGCATGCGCAAAGCTTGCGGGCGATACAAGCCCGGTTTATCCGCCGCGGGCTGGCCATGCCCGGCGTCAACCGCCTGCAAGCCATGTTTCCCAAAGGCGCTGTGGTGCTGCGCAATGCCCTGGGCACGGCCGCTGGTTTTTGGATAACTGTTTCCGGCCGGCACCTCATTGCCTTGCCCGGGCCTCCGGCTGAATGCCTGCCCATGCTGGAGCAGGAGGCGCTGCCGCGACTGCGCGCCCTTGCGGCTGCCTCCGGCCTGGCAGTGCGGCGGGCGGTCATCCGTACGGCCATGGTGCCGGAATCGCAATTGCAGGAGATGCTGGCGCCGGCCCTGGCCAAAGAAAAGGGAGTGGAGCTTTCTTTTTTACTCGACGAACCAGGGGAAATACTGGTTATGCTGACCGCGCGCGGGGATTCTTCCCGGGAATTGTCACGGCAGGTGCGGCGTTCACAGGACGCGGTTTGCGCCCTTTTGGGGGAGCGGGTGGTGGATCCGCAGGGGAAGCCTTTGGCGGCAGTGGTAGGGAAAATCCTTGGCAGCCGCAAACAGACAGTGGCAGTGGCAGAGTCTTGTACCGGCGGTTTGATCGCCGGGAGGATCACCTCCGTACCCGGCAGTTCACTTTATTTTCATGGCGGAGTGGTGGCATACAGCAACAAGGCAAAAACGCGGTATCTGGGTGTTCCCGCATCCTTGCTCAAACGCCGGGGGGCTGTAAGTGCGGCTGTGGCCGGCCGGATGGCTGCCAATGTCCGCCGGCAGGCCAGGGCGGACTGGGGGCTGGCTGTGTCCGGCATCGCCGGCCCCGGCGGAGCCACGCAGGCCAAGCCCGTGGGCCTGGTTTACGCGGGACTGGACGGCCCCGGCGGGGCGCCGGCCACCCGCTGCTTTACCTTTCCCGGAGACCGCGACTGCATCCGGCGCATGAGCGTCACGGCAGTGCTGGACATGCTCAGGACCCGCCTGTTGACAGGACGCTGACAGCATCCTTCTTCCCCCGGCGCGTGCGGGGGCGGAGAGGAGGACAAAGCACATGGGAAAACAGGAAGAAAAATATTTTGAAATGCTTTTTGTCCAGATGGTGATGTCGCTCAATGAAGTGGCGATGATGCAGCTGGGGAAGACAGTCAATCCGGCCACCAAGCAGACTGAAAAAAACCTGGAGCAGGCCCAGGGCACCATTGATCTGCTGCGCATGCTGCGGGTCAAGACCATGAACAATCTGACGGCGCAGGAGGAACAATTGCTGGGAGAAGCCATCCTGAGTCTGGAAATGCATTTTTCCTATGAAAAGGAGAAAGAGGCGGCGAAAGCCCCGCCGGCCGAGGAGAACAAGCAACCCCCGGAGGCTGACAAGGAGGATGCCCCCTCCGATGATGAAAATGACGCCAACGAATCGCCCGGGAAACGTCCGGGGATGAATAACTAGGACGGGCCATGCGCACCTTTATCGCCGTTTTACTGGCGGCGGACCTCCGGCCGGCCCTGCATCACTTGTTGGAGGAATGCAGGCGCTGTGATCCGCATTCCAAATGGGTGCCGGTGGAAAATCTCCACTTCACCCTGGCATTTTTAGGCGAGCTCTCTTTGCCGCAGCTGGAGCAAGTCAAGGAGCGCTGCCTTGAGACCGCAGCCCGCCAGACGGTTTTTACCATCCGTTTCGGACAGACGGGGAGTTTCCCGCCGCAGGGGCGCCCACGGGTGGTCTGGCTTGGGCTGGAGCGCGGCGGGGCGGAAATGGCGGAGGCGTACCGCCTGCTGGCCGCGGAATTAGCCTCGGCGGGCATGCCATTGGAAGAGAGACCCTTTGTCCCGCATTTGACGCTTGGACGGGCCAGGACCGGAAAAACGATTGCAGCCTGGACACAGCTGCAAAAACTACAGCTTCAGGAAAGCAAGCCCATGCCGGTTACAGGCTTGGCGGTAATGCGGTCGCAGCTGCAGACTGCCGGCCCGGTCTACTCGCTGCTGCAGCACTGTCCTTTTGCGCCGTCATCCGGTTTGTAGCACCCTGCTTTTTTCGCGTGCGGGGAAATCAACAGGGGCCCAAGCGCTGCCCGGCATACCAGGAAATGGTCCGTTCCATCACTTCCAGGTGCGTATAGCGGGGCGAAAAACCAATTTCCCGGCGCGCACGGCTGCAATCACCCCACCAGTAGATCCCGCATAAATTCCTTTTATCCATAGAGAAGCCGAGATCCAGGCCAAAGAGCCCAAAAAATTCCGCTGTCCAGCCGTACGCGGCAATGGCAGCCAGGGGCACAGCCTGCGGTTGCACGGAGTTGTTGGCAATGCGGCAGAGATCGCAGGCCAAAGTCAAGGTAGTAAGCTTATCGCC
>JAFGIQ010000077.1 GCA_016929575.1 candidate division FCPU426 bacterium | reverse complement strand
GATACACGCGCAAATAAAAATCAAATCGCCGGCCATGATTGCGCAGATGGGAAAAGCGGATGACGCAGATTTGGATCTTTCGGGAAAACAGGATGGTTTACAGCATAGTGTATGGCCGGGATCATGTTTATTCCGTCCTGCCGCCGGGCGGTGCCAGGCACCAGAAAATATTGAATATAATCAAATTAAACAGCATTTTATCAAACCGGGAAACCCACCTTAACTGTTCCGCCGGACGTGGCTTTCACAGCCTTTTTATTGCTGGCCCGGAATTTTTTTAAGGAATTCGAAATTGCAGATCCTGACATCCGGCAGTCCTTGTCCGTCCCGTATGACAACCCCTTGGCTGTTCAATGAAATCAGCAAATGCTTGCCGGTCAAATTCAGGTCTTCAACGCCAAGGGAAAAAAGTTTTTCCTTCACCCACTGTAAAACCGAGATGTACTCGTCTTTTGAAATCACGCCGTCACGATAGGCGTACAAGGCGTTGATGCCTTCATAATAATCCCCGTCTTTTTCGGCCAGTTTTTCATCAGGCCCGTTCCAATATCCCCAGATAATGACATAATTCCGGTCTTTTTGCAAAACAGGCAATCCGTCCGGGCCCACCTGGCTGCCGTGGCTTTCATAGCGGCTGTTGTCAAAAAGACGGCCGGATATTTCCGATTTATTTCCCATCATGTATATGGCCCTGGGATAGATTGTGGCCAGGCCTTTTTTGCCCAGATCCACAGCCAGCGCGACTTCTTCAAAAGGGCTGTTATACCCGTATTCCAGTATCTTTCGTTCATCCTCAAAAAAAGGATCCATGTCAGGGATAAGCCCCACTTTGGAAACTTCCCAGACCACATGGATGTTGTCTTTGGTGACCGTATAGTAACTGTCGGTGAACAGGGATATTTTGGTTCTTTTGGTTCCTTCCCAGCGTTCAGGCTGGAAATAATCGAAAAGATAGGGGTCTTTGCCCACCACCCACAACCGCCCCTTGGTGCTCTCGACATGGCCAAAGACGTAATCGACGCCAAAAATGTTTACATGCTGCAGGTGGGGATGGAATTTTTCCGGGAAAGCGATGGTAAAGCGGTCCTTTTGTCTCCTGTGGTAATCCAGCCGCCGGGAAATCCTCTGCAAGTCCTGCTGCTGGCGCGTTCTTTCCAGGAGCTCGTAATCAATCAGGCCGTACCTGATCCCCCCTTTTTCATCCTGGAGCAAACGGCCGTTGGCGTCGGGGCTGACAATGATATGATGCGGCTTGTTGTCCCTGACCACAAACCCCATTTTTTCCAGCTGCATGGCCGCAGCCAGGGTGAGCGCCCTGACTTGGGCGTCGTCCAACAGCCCCTGGGCAAACGCCTCCGTGGCATCGATCCCCTCTATCCACTCGTAGATCAGCATATACAAACGGTCGATATCCAGGGCTATTTCCTCGTGCGTCTGGAGGATGGATTGCATGCGGGATACGCTTCTTCCGGTCTGCCAGGGTTGGTATCTTTCCGGGGGCACATAGATCGCCAGCGGCTTTTGAATGACCATCCTGTCCGGCAAGGCCTTTAGCGCCTGGCGCAGCTCCCTCACCAAGGCGAATTCCTCGAACGGGCTGTTGAACTTGGCGTATTGCAAATCGTCATAAAACTCCGCCCCGGGGATCTCTTCTCCCATCCGGTTCCACTTGATAACCAGGTCCCGGTGCCTGCCGTTGACTTTTTTAGTTTTCACCTTGTACACGCAGCTGCTGCCAGAGAGCCTGCGGGAATTGTTTTTAAACCAGAGATTTTCCGCGCGGAAATCCACCGGATTCAAATCCCCCAGGATGGAGAGCCCCTGGGAGGTGACAAAAAAATCATCCTCGTTCTTCAGCTTGAGATGCGCGTAATCCACATCAAAAACGGAGGCGATGCGGTGGAGCTCCCGTTCTTTTTGGGCGGCAAACCATTTTTTTATACGGACATCTGTGATCATGCGCGGTGCTTCCTTTTACTCCCGGATCTGTTTGTCCGGCTGATTGGGTATATCTTACACGTCCCGGCGATAAAAATCCACGCCAACATTTTTTCCGCCCGCGAAAAAAGGCTTGTTATCTTTATTCTTTGTCCGCCGGATACGGCCGGGCCGCAGCTGCACTGCGGATATGGATGGCGTGATTGCTCCGCGCTTCAGCTATAGGCGAGGCGGAGAAAGATAAAATTGAACACAGAAAGGACGATGCCAAAAAGCAGGGCCCACCAAAAATTGCGCACATGAAAACCGGGGACCATCGCGCTGGTCATCATGATCAACAAGGTGTTGAGGATGAAGGTAAACAATCCCAGTGTAAGGATGTTGATGGGCAGGGTCAGCAGCAATAGGAAGGGCTTGACAAACGCGTTCAATATGCCCAATACCAAAGCTGTCACCAGGGCTGCGCCAAAGCCTCGCACCACAATACCGGGCAGCAGGTAGGCGGCCAATAAAATCGCCAGTGCATAGAGCACCCAATGAATGAGAATCTGCATGGTAAGCCTCCCACGAGAAGACTTCGGATAGCGCCTTTGAAAATACTGCTCCCGTGCCGCAAATCATCCCCGCGCGCAAAGTGCGGGGTATGCAAGGTACCCCTCACCCTCGCCCCCCCCTGCGGAAAAAGAAGTCCGGGACAGGGAAGAGGAGAGGAAAAAGGGATGCTTGACCCAAAACGCGGCTTTTATTGCCACTCCATCAACCAACGCCAGTTGAGGGGATTGGTGTAATCTCCCGTGACCTTGACGTTCTTACCCCCAGTCAATCCTATTGCGCCGGCAACATACCCCCTGGTGGTTTCCCGGTTGGGAAACGGCAATTCCGGAAAACCGGTGACGACCATTACCGCCAGGTTGGTGCTCTCCTGTTTTTCTGTATGCGCCTCGCCCTGGTCATAGTACAGTTTCCATAATTTGGCGGTTTTTTCTATCAAATACGGGACATTGATTATTTTCATGATAATCCGGTAGATGCCGGTCAGCTGGTTTTTCGCCTGGGCCTCCCCTATCTTAAACAACCCGTCTTGTTCGTCGGGATATAAAACACCGGCCGCGGTTTCGTAAATACTGGCCATGACCTCCAGAGGAATCCACGAGGCTTCAACTGAAAAACGATAGATCCGTGCCGAATCTTCATCCAGCCGGCTGATCAGCGTTTCTTCCAGGGCCCGCCCTTTCTGGGAAAATATCTTTTTTAATTCAACAACGCCGACACCTTTGCTTCTGCCCATCGCCTAACCCCCAATGCCTTACACGCCCGCTTCCCCCGTATAGCAAGTATCGACACTGTTGCCGCTGTTCTAAATCCCAAGCTGCCGCAGTTTGAGGATCCGGCAGCATCCTCCGCACCTGCTCCTGTCTGCCGGTCCTGGGACTAAAAGTAAAAAAACCCAAGGCACTATCGCCAGTGCAAAACCTTGCTCTTTTTGGTGCACATGTCCCTTGATCCTTTCGGGTAAATAGACACCGTTTAGGGGATGCCGGCCCAATCGAACACGTGTCTGCATCCCGTGTCCAGGACATGGCATTCACATCCGGGGACCCAAAGCCGGATCCTGCTCCCCGGCTTCAGCAAAACCTTTCCGGCGCCAGCCGCAGGATTCGCATGTCCCGCAGGGTCTGCCGTCGGTCCGGGGACGATAACAAGAGGAGGTAAGGGAAAAATCCACCCCCATTTTTTTGCCAAGCGTAATGATTTCCGCTTTGGTACACTGTACCAGCGGTGCCTGAATCTCCACCTTCCAGTCTCCGACAACACCGGCCTGTGTCGCCAGCGCAGCAAGGTGCGCAAACGCCTGCAGGTATTCAGGACGGCAATCAGGATACCCGGAGTAATCAACGCTGTTGGCGCCGATGAAAATCGCTTTGGCGCGCAGGACTTCGGCCCAGGCCAGCGCCAAAGACAAAAAAACCGTATTACGGGCCGGCACGTAAGTGACAGGAATACCGCCTGTGCCGCCAGACTGCGGCCGCGCATCCGGAACAGGGATGTCCGCGGTCAATGCCGACCCGCCGATGGCACCCAGGTCCACCCGGATGATTTTATGCTCCGCCGCTTTTTGCACCGCCGCTGTTTTTTGCGCGCATTGTATTTCCACACGGTGTCTTTGCCCGTAATCCAAGGTCAGGGCATGGCAGGCATAGCCTTTTCCGGCTGCATAGGCCAAAGTCACGGCTGAATCCAATCCCCCTGATAAAAGCACAACCGCCTTGGCGGCCGCAGCACTGTCTTTCCCGGCGAATGCGCTCATCTGTCCCCTTTTCCGGATTAATTGCACTTGCTGGTATTATACGGGAAAGCCCCGCAGCAGCAAAGATGAATTCCGGCATCAGCCGGAAACCGTCCTGCCGGATTGCTTTTCTGCCTGGTATGCGGCCAATACCACTGATTGGATCTCGGCCTGCGTCTCTTTATTGGCCGGAAAAACCACTTTCGCGTATTTATCCTCCCGGCTTGTTTTGTCCGTGTATTTTTCTGTGGGCAGGGCGACAAACAAGCCGTTTTTTCCCTTCATGACTTTCACCTTGCGGATGATGAACGCATCCGCCACTTTTAAAACCACAAAGGCTTTGACCGCCCCCTCGTTCGGGTTGAGATACAGGCGTTCCACTTTGATCAGCTTTTTTTCCATCTGATG
>JAFGIQ010000076.1 GCA_016929575.1 candidate division FCPU426 bacterium | reverse complement strand
GTAGACACCTTGCCTGTTTTCGATTACTGTATCAGCAATCGGCTTATCATTTCACCGCTTTCCGGGCTGACAGCTTGCTGTTCCAGTACGCCGCCCTTTTCATCCAGCACTTCCAAAATCGCCTCTTTTCCGGTCCGGCAATAGGCAGCCACTATGCGCGCTGCGCACCGGAGGCTTGCTTCGGAAATCCGGCCCCGGAATACAGCGGTGGGGCCTTTGTGGTTCTGCGGCCGTATAACCACATCCCCGACCCTGACTTCCTCCCACAACTTTTCGCATTCTTTTTCATTGCGGGCCACGACCAGTTTGCATTCCGGGGCCAGGTTGAAAAACCGTCCGAATTGAATCCAGCGGCAGTTGTCCGCAGTCAGCATGTCAGCCTCCAGCAGGACCGTCAGCTTGCGCGCATATCCTGAATCAGTAAGCAGACAGCCGCCTGCGGGCGAACTGTACTGTGGCAATTCCATTTCGCCGGCCAGCGCCAGCTGCCGTTTGCGGCCCCGTCCGCCGATATCCAGCAGGTATTCCCGCGCCACCCAGCCTTCGGTTTCAGGAATAGTCGGAGCCAAAAGCCGGGCGCTCAAAGGCCTCAGCAGCAGCCCTCCCAAACCGGATTTGCGGGCAATCAATTCCAAGGCCCCTTTATGTTGGCTCATCGGGCGTTGTCCCAGCACTTCTCCGGTTGCGACAAAATCCGCCTTTACTTCCGGCATCAGTTCCCGGGCCTTTTGGAGCATCAATAGATGACAGTCAATGCATGGATTTACATGCCGTCCGCGCCCAAAATGGGGGTTTTTTATCAATGCCAGCAATTCATCCTCAAGCGGCATTTTCAGCAATTCCATTCCAAAAGCCTGTTTTACTGCCGCGGCCTTGTCAAGCCTGCCGGTCTTGCTCAAGGGGTTGGTAAAGGGTGTGATAAAAATAAGCGGCAACACCTCTACCCCCGCCCGCTGCAGCATGGCAATGGCCAGGGTACTGTCCAATCCGCCTGAATATAAAACAATCGCCCGCCTCATGTCTGTGCTCCAGGTTCTCCATATTTTTTATGGCCGATAAGATAAAACCAAGACGGTCATCACGATATCCCCTCTGCCAGCCCGCAGTTTTCGCTCCCGATTTTCACGGCCCGTATAGGCGGGCCGCAACAGTTGCTTTATTTGCTCCGTGCCAATGCCTGGTCTATATCCTCCAGGATATCCTCTATATGCTCAATGCCGATCGAGAGACGTATCAAATCCGGGGTAATACCCGCTTCCTGCTGTTGGTCGGCCGAAAGCTGGGAATGGGTGGTGGAAGCCGGATGAATGGCCAGGCTTTTGGCGTCGCCCACATTGGCCAAATGCGAGAAAAGCGCCAGAGACTCGATGAATTTTTGCCCTGCTGCCGCTTCCCCTTTGATGCCGAAGACCACCATGCTCCCAAAACCCTTGGCCAGATACTTCTTGGCCACGGTGTGCGTGGGATCGTTCTCCAAACCCGGATAGCGCACCCAGCCCACCTGGCGGTGTTGTTGGAGGTGGCGCGCAACAGCCAGGGCATTTTCGCAATGCCGCTGCATGCGCAACGGCAGGGTTTCTATGCCCTGCAGGAAAATCCAGGCATTGTCCGGCGAAATGCAGGCCCCCAGATTACGCAAAGGCACCAACCGCATGCGCAGGATGAAAGCCAACGGTTGCAGCAAACCAAGGTCATGGGCAAAACGCAGGCCGTGATAGCTGGCCTCGGGTTCATTGAAGAGGCGGAACTTCTTGTCTGTCCAGTCAAATTTTCCGCCATCCACCACCACCCCGCCTATTCCGGTCCCGTGCCCCCCCAACCATTTGGTCAAAGAGTGCACTACAATATCAGCGCCATGTTCCAGAGGCCGCAATAAATACGGAGTGGTGAAAGTGGAATCAACAATCAGCGGCAGCCGGTGCGCATGCGCCACTTTGGCCACTGCTTTAATATCCGTCACATCCAAGGCTGGGTTGCCGATGGTCTCGATATACACGGCGCGCGTCTTTTCCGTAATCGCGCCGGCAAAGGCCCCGGGGTTGGACTGATCCACAAATTTCGTGTGAATGCCCAATTGCGGTAAAATGGCGTCAAACATGGTATACGTCCCGCCGTACAAATTGCGCGCAGATACCAGCTCATCCCCTGCCTGGCAGATATTGATAATGGTGTTAAAAATCGCCGCAGTCCCCGATGCATGGGCCAGGGCCGCCACCCCGCCTTCCAGGCTGGCCATTCTTTTTTCCAGCACATCCTGGGTTGGGTTCATGAGCCGGGTGTAGATATTCCCCAGTTCCTTGAGGCTGAACAAATTGGCCGCATGCGTTGTATCCCGGAATACATAACTGCTGGTCCGATATACTGGCACCGCACAGGCATTGGTCCCAGCATCAGGTTTCTGCCCAGCATGCAATACTTGGGTTTCAAACCGCAAGGTTTTCTCCGACATGGCGACAGCTCCTTTTTAAATATTTTAATCCGGGTTTTGGCCCGTTTTAACCGGCCGATCTTTTTTCATTTAAACAACCACGTGGACAAATAGCGTTCCCCGGTGTCGCATCCGATAGTGACAATGCAATGTCCGCGATGCTCCGGCCGCTTGGCCACCAACACACTGGCATGAACATTGGCGCCTGCTGAAATACCGAGCAAAAGCCCCTCTTCCGTGGCCAGGCGTCTGGCCATGGTTCCCGCCTCGTCGTCGGCCACGGTCAGCACTTCGTCTATCAGCTCTCTTTGTAAAACCTCGGGCACAAAACCGGCCCCGATTCCCTGGATCTTGTGCGGACCCGGTTTGCCGCCGGATAAAACCGGCGATGCCGCCGGTTCCACGGCTATTACTTTGATACGCGGGTTGCGTTGTTTTAAAACCCCGCCTATGCCGGTCAGCGTGCCTCCGGTACCCACGCCGGCAACCAACACCTCCACCCGGCCTTCGGTATCCCTCCAGATTTCTTCTGCCGTGGTGCGTCGGTGAATCTCCGGATTGGCCGGATTCTTGAATTGTTGCGGCATAAAAGCCCCCGGAATTTCCGCGGCCAGTGTTTCCGCCCGGCTCACGGCCCCGCGCATGC
>JAFGIQ010000075.1 GCA_016929575.1 candidate division FCPU426 bacterium | reverse complement strand
TTGATGGAACTTGGCGCCACCATCTGCGGGCCGCGCACGCCCAACTGTGTTGTTTGTCCGCTGGCGGAATTTTGCTGGGCCTGCGCGCGCGACCTGGCCGTGAAATTGCCCTGCCGCAGCAGGCGCAGACAGGTGCCGCACCGCCGGATGGTTGTGGCCGCTATTTACCGGCAAGGAAAATTTCTGTTGGGCAAAAGGCCGCCCCAGGGGCTGCTAGGGGGATTATGGGATTTTCCCGGCGGCCAGGTTTATGGCCGGGAGACAGGGGCTGAGGCCGTGCGCCGGGAAGTGCGCCGCGAACTCGGCGTGGCGGTCAGAGTGGGCGGGTCCTCGCGCCCTGTCCGGCACGCCTATACGCATTTCACGCAGACGCTTACTGCCTATGCCTGTCGGCTGCGGCCCGGCTCCAAGCCCGGGCCGTTGTTTCATACGGCGCTGCACTGGCTTGCACCCGGAAAAATAAGCGCCTATCCTCTGCCCGCCGCCACCCGCAAACTTCTGCGGCTCAATTCCGCTTTTTTCCGGTTGCCGTAAAACCCATCATGCGCAGGAACAAAGCGTCGGGAAGCAATTTGCGCAGCAACATCAACAACGAAGCTCCGCCGGCAGCAGGATAGCGCAGTTTGCGGCTCCGGTCTACAGCCGCCCGATAGACGACCTTGGCGACTTGGTCTGGCGTGGCGGCAAATTTCAGACTCTGATGCATCATCCTGGTATAGTGATGGAATGCCTCATCATAAGCCGTGCAGTGCGGATGGGATATGCGGTCCATGGAATCGTTGTAGAAGTCTGTTTTGATCAATCCGGGCTCAACCACCTTGACCCTGATGCCGAACAGCCGCAACTCGTGATGAACGGCCTCGGAGAATCCCTCTACCGTCCATTTGCTGGCATTGTACAAGCTGTACCAGGGGAAGGTGATGCGCCCGCCGATGGAGGAGATATTGATGACCGCTCCGTCTTTTTGCGCGCGGAAGTGGGGAAGCAGCAGCTGCGTGACCCGCATCAGACCAAATACATTGACCGCGAACTGCCGTTGGATTTGTTCCGCCGATGCCGCCTCAAAAGGACCCATGGCCGCATAACCGGCATTATTGACCAACACATCAATCCTGGAAAAGGTTTTGATGGCCTCCTGGATGGCCAGGCCGATGGAGTCTGGATTCAGGACATCCAGGCGCAGGCAAAGGACATTGTCCAATCCGGCCAAGTCGGAGGCCTGCTCCGGGGAACGCATCGTCGCCGCCACCTGCCAGCCTTTTTGGTGAAAATACACTGCTGTGGCTTTCCCAATGCCGCGGGAAGCGCCGGTGATAAAAACGGTCGGGGGCATAGGCTGTCCTTTCTTGATGCATGCGGTTTGATCTTTGCCGCAGCCGTCGTCGGACTGCGGATTTTACGCCTCGTCGCCTGTGTCGTCCTGGACATTCTCTTTTAAAAAACGATCGTACCCTTCCGTGTTGGGAAGGACCAGGGTAAAAACAGTGCCTTTTTTGGCTTGGGATTCGACTTTCAATTCACCGCCGTGGTCTTGGGCAATTTTCATGCAAATCGCCAATCCCAACCCTGTTCCTTGCCCCTTGGGCTTGGTGGTGAAAAGCGGGCTCCATATTTTAGTTAAATTTTCCTGCGAGATGCCGGCTCCGTTATCCTGAACGCGAAAAAGCAGTTTGCCGCCGTCATGATCGATGTCAACCGTGATGGCCGGATGGGGAATCCCCTGCAGCGCATCAGCGGCATTGGAAATCAGGTTTACAAGTATTTGTGTAATCTGCACCGGATTGGCCTTGACTTGAAAGGGGGGGAGGTTGACGTGGAAGGCGATTTCACACACATGCTTGGTTTTGGGCAGGCAGATCTGAATGGCGTCCCGCAGGCAGACTTCGGGCTGCAGGATTTCCACGCTGCCGCCCTGCCCGTGTGAAAAGGATCGCATGCCGTCCACAATGTTCCGCAGGCGTTTGATGGCTTTTTCAGAGGTTTCGATCATTTCCCGCACGTCTTTGGGCTGGGGCTGGAAGGCCTCCGGTTTTTTTGTTTTGGGGGCCGAGGCGGCATAGGCCTTTTCTCCGAAATACGCCCAAAAATTCTTGAGCAGGTTGATGTTTCCCTGGGCAATCGTCAATGGGTTGTTTATTTCATGGGCTATGCCGGCAGCCATGGTGCCCAGGGAAATCATGCGGTCCGCCTGCACCAGCTGCTGTGCACGCTCTTGCGCCAGGAGTTCCATGTGCTGTGAATATTTGACCAGGGCATCATTGGTTCGGGTCAGGGTTTGCTCATAGGACACCACCCGTGCACCGACCGCGACCCGGCTCCTGAGCTCGTCTTTGTTGAACGGTTTAATGATATAGTCGTTGGCGCCGGCATCAAGCCCGGAGGTGATATCCTGCGGACGGTCGTTGGAGGTGATCAATATGATATAAATAAAAGCGGAGGTGGGTTGTTTGCGCAGGCGGCGACAAATTTCCGTCCCGTCAATGCCCGGCATCATCCAGTCCAGCAGGGCGATTTCCGGCACCGGAGGCGTGGTCAGGATTTTCCAGGCCTCGTTTCCGTCAGTGGCTTGAACAGTTTCATAGGCGGTTTTTTTTAAGGAGTTTTCCAAAAGGCGCAGTGTTATTTGGTCGTCATCCGCAAGAAGGATTCTCATGTTTTTTTCCTTGAATGCCCGAAAGTATTTGCAACGCAGGAGCAGAGGCGAACCAGCGATAGTCGGCAACTCTTTTGATGTTTTGTAAATGACATACAGCAGAGGCCCGGAAATTGTCCTTGGTCTTTGGACAAAATACCCTGCTGCAGGTTTGCACGCATCCTAAAGCACTGCCGGAATACAGTTGCTCTCCGGCAAAGGTTTAAATGCCAAACCTAATAAAAGCAGTATATTGTACAAATAAATAACCCCGAAGATCAAGAAACAAATGGTTGTCCTGGACAGGGTTTGGTGTATAATTACCGGGATTTCAGGCCGGGATTTTCATGCCTGCCTGTTGCCCGGCAGGTGTAAAAAAGAGTATTTCGCCCGGTGGCAGCACTTTGTGAGTAAATGCCGCTCCGGCTTGGCCGGGGGGGGGGCGATGGTTTGATTATTCGGGCGTTAAAA
This sequence comes from candidate division FCPU426 bacterium, assembly GCA_016929575.1. GTDB lineage: Bacteria > Oederibacteriota > JAAXVQ01 > JAAXVQ01 > JAUVAV01 > JAFGIQ01. The sequence continues at coordinate 3,510 of JAFGIQ010000075.1, read as the reverse complement.
GACCGCTGCCAACGCTGGCAAAAGGGGTCTAATGTTATAGGCGGATGAATGGCAGCTGCACTGTTTTTTCAACTGGTTTGAGTATGCTAGCGGAGAAGGCGCCGGGAAAATTCATCAGTCCATATAAACTATAAGAATAAGGAGCATCCATGAGTTTTGTCAAAAATATACTGCAGGGTATGGTGATCGGCGTTGCCAATATTATTCCGGGTGTTTCAGGCGGCACCATGGCTTTAGTGCTGGGTATATACGAACGCCTGATTGCAGCCATTCATAATTTCTCCTGGAAAACAGTATTGGCGTGTTTGGGACTATTCAAATTCAACGCCAAAGCCCGGGAAGAATTCCTGCAGGAAATGCGCAGGATAGACGCCTGGTTTTTAGCCAGCATAGGAGTTGGAGCTGTTGCCGCGATCATTGCCTTGGCCAAAGTGATGACATATTTCCTGGAAAAACATCATGATGTAACGTATGGGTTTTTCTTCGGCCTGGTGGCGATTTCCATCCTGGTGCCGCTGACATTGATCAAAAAACATACCTGGGTAGGATTGCTGATCGGGCTGCTGGCTGCCGGGAGCGTGGTGGCGCTGGCCAACACCATGAGCGAAGGTGCTTTGCTGGAAAAAGCGCGGGCCAAGTATGAATTGAAAGTCAAAAAGGAGCTGGGCTTGCTTTCAAAGAGCGCCGAACAAAAGGTCCAGTACGCGCCCCAGCATTTACTTTTTTTGTTCGGCGCCGGCACGCTTGCCATCTCGGCCATGATTTTGCCCGGTATCAGCGGTTCTTTTTTACTGCTGTTGCTGGGGGCGTATTTTGAAATTCTCAAAGCCATCGCCTATCTGGATCTGGTGGTGCTGGCTGTTTTTGCAGCGGGATGCGGCATCGGACTTTTATTGTTCACGCGCTTTCTGGATTATCTGCTGAAACACTGGCACAACCTGACCATGTATTTTCTGGTGGGATTGGTGGCAGGATCGCTCTGGCCCATCTGGCCTTTTAAACAGATGACGCGTGTGGGTGATGAGGTTGTCTATTTGGCGAACAAGCTGCCGGCCGCTTTTGGCGTGCATGAGCTGCTGGTGTTGCTGGCAAGCTTGCTGGGCGGCATGCTGGTGCTGCTTTTTATGGTGATTGAAAAAAAACCGGGAACCGCCGCGGGCACAGTTGAGGCGTGAGGCTGAAAAACGCGTACGGCAACCGGACAGCGGGATAGGCAGGTGAATGACATGTGGGATTATTCGGAAAAAGTCAAAGACCATTTCACCCATCCCCACAATGTCGGAGAGATTGTGAATCCGGATGCGGTGGGAGAAGTGGGTTCGCTGGTATGCGGGGATGCCTTGAAATTGTTTTTAAAAGTGGATTCCCGGACAGAGAAGATTAGCGAAGCGAAATTCCAGACTTTTGGCTGCGGCAGCGCCATAGCCTCCTCCAGTATATTGACGGATATGATCATCGGCAAAACGCTGGCAGAAGCCTCCCGCATAACCAATCGGGATATTGCCGAAGCCCTGGGGGGGCTGCCGCAGGAAAAGATGCATTGCTCGGTAATGGGCATGGAGGCTTTGGAAGCGGCCATTGCCAATTACCGGGGGCAAGCCGCCGCCTCGCACGAGGAGGAAGAAGGCGCGGAGATCGTTTGCAAGTGTTTCGGCGTGACCGACCGCAAGATCGAGCGGGCTGTCCGGGAAAACAGGCTGAAAACCGTTGAGGAAGTGACCAATTACACCAAGGCAGGAGGAGCCTGTGCTTCCTGCCACTGGAAAATCGATGAGATTATCCGCCGGGTTTGGCAGGACATGGGGGACCAGGCCCAAAAGGCCGCCGAAAAACCCATGACCAACCTGCGCCGTATGCAACTGGTGCAGGAGACGTTGGACCGCGAGGTGCGTCCGGAATTGAAAAAGGACGGCGGAGGCCTGGAACTGGTGGATATTGAGGGAAAAGTGGTCAAAGTACGGTTGCTGGGCATGTGCGCCGGCTGCCAGGTGGCGAATTTCACCTTGCGGGACATGGTGGGGAAAAAGCTGCGTGAATTTGTGGAACCGGATATCGAGGTTGTGGAGATCAAAGAATGAGCGAAGTCATTTATTTGGACAACAATGCCACCACTGCCGTGGCGCCGGAAGTTTTGGAGGCCATATTGCCGTATTACCGGGAGCAATATGGCAATCCTTCGAGCATGCATACGTTTGGCGGCCGTTTGGCGCATGACGTGCAACGGGCGCGTGCGCAGGTGGCCGCGCTTTTTCAGGCGCAGGATACGGAGATTGTTTTCACCAGTTGCGGGACAGAATCAGACAATGCCGCCATTCGCGGAGTGTTGGAAGCGTATCCTGACAAACGGCATATTGTAACCACGCGGGTTGAACATCCGGCGGTTTTAAGCCTCTGCCGCCACTTGGAAAAGCGGGGTTACCGTGTCGCCTATCTGGCGGTGGACAACCAGGGACGCCTGGATCTTGATGCCCTGCGGCAGGCCATACAACCGGACACGGTGCTGGTCTCCATTATGTACGCCAACAATGAAACCGGGACCGTTTTTCCGGTGGCAAAGATAGGCGAAATAGCCAAGGAAAGGGGAGTGGCATTTCACTGCGATGCTGTCCAGGCTCCGGGGAAACTGAGCCTGGACCTGCGCCGCATCCCTGCGGATCTGGTCTCCATTTCCGGCCATAAACTGCATGCGCCCAAAGGCGTCGGCGTGTTGTACATCCGTCGGGGGACGCGTTTTGTCCCGTTCATTATTGGCGGCCACCAGGAACGCGGCAGGCGCGGCGGCACCGAAAATGTTGCCGGCATCGTGGGCTTGGGCCGGGCGTGTGAACTGGTGCTGCAAAAAGGGGAAAAGGAAACACACTATATTGCCGGCTTGCGGGACCGGCTGGAACAAGGCATATTGGAGAAAATACCCGAAGTCAGCATCAACGGCGATTCCGAGCACCGGCTGGCCTCCACCTGCAATGTCAGTTTTTCGTACATCGAAGGCGAAGCCATTCTCTTGAAACTCAGTGAACAGGGAATCTGCGCTTCCTCCGGCTCGGCCTGCACCTCCGGTTCATTGGAACCCAGCCATGTCTTAAGAGCCATGGGGGTGCCCTTTATCTCCATTCACGGCTCCATCCGTTTCAGCTTTTCGCGGTATAACACCCAGGCCGAGGTCGACCGGGTATTGAAAGCTTTGCCTCCCATTATAGCAGAACTGCGTTCCATGTCGCCCTTTTGGGCCAATAGGCCCAAATAGCGGCGAACCTGCGCGTCCGCCGTTAAACGGATAATCGGACAACGGCAGTTCCCCAATCCACGGCCCCAATCTCAAAATTTAAAAAAATAATTCGCAAGGCGCGCCAGGCAAAGCCAACACCAACCAGCCGGACAATCCGGCCTGAGCAAAGGCTAACCACCAGCTCAAAACAAAGCTCCGCATACGGGATGGCAACAGGCCGTATGAAGCCGGAGTGGAGGAGGAAGTCAGCCGCAACGAAAGTGAAGGTATTTAGCCCCGAAATT
>JAFGIQ010000074.1 GCA_016929575.1 candidate division FCPU426 bacterium | reverse complement strand
TCGCTGAACGCCGTCTCATCCCCATCCCAAACATCCATTCAGGCAGATGGCTATAAAACCTTTTTCAGAGGTTTCTATTTATAATTATAATAGTGATACATGTGGTGAATATCAACCGCAGCCTTGTTTTCCCCCACCAAACACCGGATCCTTCCCTCTTTCCGTCCTGAATGTTCAGCCGGCGCAACTGTTGCTGGTGGCTGGCACCGTATTTTCCCCGGGAGTGTGGCCGGTTGTTTTTCATTGTGCTTTCAAGAAATATCTGCTAATAGTAAATGGAAATTCCAAAAGTCCAGGAAAACTCCCCCGCCTGCATAATCCGCCGGCGGGGCAAGCCGGAAACGCTCTATCCCGGAGTTGAATAGTGCGCATCCAAATAGGAACAGAATCTTCAGGCCAGGCAGGCGCCCCTTCACGATTGGATCCGCTCTTCGCCGTTTTTACTTTCATCTTTCCTGTCATCTTGTCATTGCCTCTATTGGGAACGGATTTATTAGGCGGCCAACAGGCGGAGCTGGTTTTGGGTTCGTCAACCTTGGGCATTGTGCGCTTTCCCGGCTTCCCCCTGTATTTATTGACCACTAAAATCATTTCCTTTTTCGTTCCCCATCCTTCTGAAATATGGCGCATCCATTTTACCAACCTGTGCTACAGCGCTTCGGCTTGTCTTTTTCTTTTCCTGTGCGGGCGCCGCCTCCATTTTCCGCCCATCGTCAGTTTGGCGGCCGCTTGGCTGTTCTTTTTTTCTCCGGTGGTGTGGCAGCAAACCCTGCTGCTGCATTATCCTGCATTTCATCTGCTGTTGCTCGCTGCCCTGGTATATGCGACACTGGGCCTCCTGGGTCCCATGCCCCAGCGCAAGCGTCAACTGCGTTTGCACTTTTGGGCTTTCTTCTGCGGGCTCTGCGGCGGACAGCATCCCAGCCTTTTGCCTTGGGCGATTGCAGTATTGGTGGTGGGCATGACACTGGTATTGCACCGTCAGCGCGCCAAAATGGCGGACTATTCCCTGATTTTCATCATGGTCTTGGCCGGGCTGTTGCTGCCCTACCTTTATCTGCCCTTGAGGATACTTTCCCCCCAGGCCTTTGTGAATACGGACACGGTATCCGCCTCTGCTTTGTATCTTGCTCCCACCGCAGCCGATGTGCTCGCCTGGCTGCTCCAGTATTTTAAGGAAGGGTTTGTTTCCTTTTATGTCACCTATTCCTTGCACGCATCGTTGTTTAAACTGTGGGACAAACTGCTGGCTTTGGTGAAGGCCTATCCGCTTTTTCCTCTGCTCTTGGTCGCCCTGGGCTTGCTGTTGAATCTGCGCTCTGCTTTTGTGAAACAGTCGCGGCGCTCTACGGAAAAAGTCGCCCCCGCCAGCCGTCTGCTGCTGGTCGTCTTGCCGCTGTGTGCGCTGGGCGGAGAGGTCCTCCTGCTTCCCGATCATGCGCCCGGAACAAAACTAACCCTCTCTTTGGGGTTCGCCTTTTGGGGCTTGAAAGGCCTGGAATACTGCTACCAGGTTCTGGGACACCCGGATGAGGCGCTGGCAAAAAATCAACGCCTGCCACCGACGTGGTTTGCGTATTTCATTATTCTTATCATTCCGGCCCTGGTTTTCATCCAAAATTTTGAGACGCTGAAAAAATACAGGCGCTATGCCGGTGACAGCCGGGGAACCCTTAAAAACATGGAGTTGTTTTTAAAAGACCTGCCCGCGCAGGCATTGGTGGTCTTCCCTACCGTTGACTTTTATATGACCGCCGGCTATCTGCAGCGCCGTCTGCAGGTCAGAAAAGACTTGCTGCTCAAGCCTTTTTCCTCTCCCTGGCCTGAAGCTCCGCCTACAGCAGCCGGACCTCTGCCTGTTCCCGGCCAGCAGCAGCCGGACCGCGTGACAAAAACCTTGGCTTCTTCCCGATCCTGGATTCAGGGACTGAATAAAAAACTTCAGTCCGGCCGTCCTGTCTTTGTACTTTTTTCCGCCTTTCCTCCCAATCCGGGGTTGCAGTATCTGATCCAATCCTTCAGTTTGATTGAAACACATCCGCCGGTGTTGGAATGGATACAAACCGACAGTTGGCGGATGCTTTCTGTGTACCGCATCCGTCCCCGGCCTTCACCCCCGCAACCACTTGTCGCCGGCCTCGCCAAGACGTACATCAATGATTATGAAAACCAGCTGCGGCTGGTCTCCGCCCAGCTGCAGCGCCCGCTCAAACGCCGCGGGTCCTTCAGCCTGCTGCAGGTTTCCCTGCAATGGCAGCTCCTGCAGCAGGTGCCAACCAACAACTTGTTGGTCTATTTTTGGATCACACCCGCTGTCGGCCCCAAGTCCATCCGCCTGCAGGACGGCAAAAGGGCACAATGGAAAGAACGCCGTTTCCTGGGCAGGGGGCACGACCTCCGGCAACACCCGGTGAAGACCATTTTTAGGGACCACTACCAATTCGTGGTGCCCGCGGAATTGCCGGCCGGACGCTACCAGGTTCACATTTCGGTGGTGGACAAAGAGACGAATCAGGCGCTGCTGGCGGGAGCACCTTTGGGAGAAGCGGTTTATTTCGCGTCCGCTTGCGAATTCTGGGTGGTTGACCGGGAAAAAGGCGCCGGTGCTTCGCTTCCATATGCATACCCCAGCTCTGTCCCCCGGAAATAATGTTGCAGGATCTGCCTGTAGGAGAAGCCGTGCTGGGCCATGCCCCTGGCACCCCATTGGCACATGCCCACACCGTGACCCAGCCCATTGCCTGTTATCAGGAATTGGCTTCCATCCACGCTGATATCATAAAAATTACTGAGCAATTTCCTCTTTCCCAACTCCTGGTTAAGCACGTTCCTGAATTCCACCGAAGTCATGGTAAAGCTTTTTTTGTCCGTGGTCAAACACACGCGTTTGACCCGCCCGGAACGGTTGAGAAAGAAGACTTGCACGTTTAGCAGGCGCTCTTTCTTGGCCAGATATTTCAGGTGCTGCAATACCCGTTCCACCCGCCGCAAGGATGTCAGCACCCGCCAGTGTGCATACGGCGATTGGGCGCAATAAGGCCGGTTGCCTTCTTGCCAATGATCCTCGACCCGCGCCAGGTAGGGAATCCGTTGTCCGGCCCAGACTTCATTGACAAATACGGTGTTGCCGCCGCAGGTGCTGTGATAAAAAGCTTCGGCCAGGCGCTGCTGGTAGGTGACGACTTCGCCCAGGGTCATTTTCACGGCGCGTTCAGCCCGGCTGGAGACTTTTTTCCTCCCTTTATATACCTGACAGTGGGGGCCGTCGCAAAAATCATATTCATAGCGGTCATGCCGCTTCATATTCTTCAACGCCCAGGTTCTGGCCACCACCGCCTGGGCCTTCAACGCCTCCAGGGTGAAATGCTCCGGATCCATTTCCTCCGGTATGACCTGGGCCAGATAGCGTTCCAGCGGGATGACATTAATGACGGCCATGCGTCCATATTTGACGGAAAGATGAAAGCCTTTGGCGTCGTATTCGCGCAACACTTGCTGTTCGGGAATATGTATTTTGAAACGTCGCACGCTGTTGTCCTGCGTCCGGATCCATACTTTTTGATACCTCTTGGCTTTCTTCAATTCGGCGGGGGTTCGTTGGAAGGCCACGGCCACTTGCTCTCCGCGGATTCTAAAATAACCTTTTTTTGCGCCTGCTGGCAGGGGGATGGCGTGTCCCTTTTCGTCCGTCAGCAAAACATCCGCATTGTCCCATTGGATGCTGGCCTGGGAAAAATACGCCTTCCGTATTAAGCGTATGCGCACGTCGGGTCCTGTGTCCAGGGACCGATCCTGCCAGGCTGCCTTCTTGGTCTTGGCCGTCCCGGCCGGAAAACAAGCGGCCAGGCTTGTGCACACGAAAAGCCCCACCACGGGCCAAATGAAACCAGCTGCCGCTTTACGCACGCTTGCGGACAGCGTCTTTCTTGGCGGCACTCCTTTTAGGACGCCGCCGCCCGCGCCGAATTGACGCGGATGGGGAAACCGCATCCGGGGGCAAATGCTTGTCCTGCCGGTGCCGCAGCTTGATGATGCCCTTTTCTTCTGGCGTCAGGTCATTTAAGATGGTTGTCAGCCGGATATTACGGGCGATCGCCTGCAAGCGGCCGGCGATCTCATGTTCACGCAGTTTGGGGTTGGCGGCTTTTAAACGCAGCGCGGTCTTGGCTGCCAGTAAAACCGATTGCCCCATGCGCTCAATGGGGTTTTGATTGAGAATCATTTTAAAGCTCTCCGTGAAAGCGCCCAGGTATTCTTCTATGCTCCGCGGGGTTCTCTCATCTCCCAAGGTGTTTAAATATTTGCGCATGATATACCCCCCTTTTTAAATCGGTCGGAATCATTTTACACTGCCGCCAGTATAAACTCAATGGTTATCAAAGCTCCCTCCAAGCCCCGGTTGATAAAATTGATTTGCGCGGCTGCCCCGCGGCAGTGGCCGCAGCATCGGTGGTGGTAGCAACCGCAGCGCAGCCAGCCCGGGCCATGCCGTTTGGCCGGCCGCGATAATTTTTATCCGTTGAAATGGCGAAACCCGGCGATCACAGGATTTTTGGCAAACCATTTTTCATAAATCCAAAGAACCGCATTGGCCAGGGCCAGCACCAAAAATCCGGCGTGCCCCAGGATGCCAACAGACAAATCGTCTCCGCCTTTGAGCAGCATGAAGGACAATCCTGCTGTGCCGTTTAGGCTGCCGTGCATTATTGCCGCGGCCAGCACGGATTTGGCGCGGGTGCGCACATAGGCAAACAACGGCGCATACAGAATGGTGAAATATGTCATGTAAAAAATCCCTTGCAGGGGATGCTGGGGATAGTTGTGTCCTTTAACAATTAAAGGCGCATGCCATATCCCCCAAATGAGGCCGATGAAAACGGAAGAACGCCAGAAACCAAGAAAAGAAAGCTCTTTTTGCAGCAAGCCGCGCCAGCCAAGCTCTTCGCCAAAACCAGCCAGGGCATTGATCGTGGCTCCGGCAATGAGCCCCTGGATAAGCGCCAGCCAAAAAGGATGCAGGGGCAGGGCTTCTGACTGGGCGCGCATGGCCTCCACCTGCGCGGAGGTGAATTGGTGCGCAAAGCGCTCATATAAGTGCTCCATTTTCCAGGACAAATCCACATCCGGCAGGAGACCGCTGGCGAACAAGGCCGCCACTGCCAGCACTGCGGGCAGTAATAGCGCAACTGCAAACCAGGCGTTTATTTTGAAGGAAATTTCCAACGGAACTTTCAGTGGTTCCTTAAAAATCAGACGCTGAACAACCAAGGTGGCCAGCAAGGGGGCAAACATATAGCCGATGGCCATTACCCCCACATACTTTTTGGCCGCTGGTTCTGGCACTATCAGAAAAAAAGAATAAGCCAGCCCCCAGCTCAAGCCAAAGGTCAGGGCTAAAAACCAGATGCTTTTGTTAATCCGCCGGTGCATGCTTCCCTCACTTTTTACAAATTTCTATTTTCCGCTCTCCATGCCCCTGCTGCCG
>JAFGIQ010000073.1 GCA_016929575.1 candidate division FCPU426 bacterium | reverse complement strand
TCGCCCTGGCGCAACATTTCCTTTACGGTTTTTTGCCAGTGGTAGGCCTGCCCGCAGGACGGGCAGATTTGCAGGTGCAAATCCAGGCGCTGTCTGGCCCGGGCAGAAATCGCCGAATCCAGGGCGTCTGTCATCTGTCTTCGCCAGTACATGCAAGCGATGCTCACTCGTATGCCTCCGGATGCTTACCTTGCGAACTTTGTATCAAGCGTTTCAAATCTTCCCTTGCCCGGAAAAGCCTTGATTTGACAGTTCCTTCCGGAAGTCCCAAAATATGGGCGACTTCGGACACATCCAGTCCTTCCAGTTCTTTCAGGATAATAACCTGGCGGAAACGCGGATCCAATTGGTGAATGGCTCGCAGTATCATTTCTCTCAACTCCGAGGACTGGGCCTCTCTCTCCGGATTATCGAAAACCTGCGCGTGGCGGACGTCCATTTCCCTAAAAGCCGCCTGATACAGCGTTCTGCGGCGGGAATTTTTTTTGGCTTGGGTGTACACAATATTGACTGCAATTCTGTACAGCCATGTATAAAACCCGGATTCCTGCCTAAACTGGACCAGGTTTTTATAGGCCCGCACAAAAACTTCCTGGGCAATATCTTCCGCTTCTTCGACATTGGCCAGCATGTGATAAGCCAGCGAATAAATGCGGTCACGATAGCGGGTGATCAGCGCGTCAAAAGCCGCTTTCTCCCCGCCAAGTGTCCGGCGGATCAGCTCTTTATCCGCCGCCTGTTCAAAATTTAGACTGGAATCGTGGTTGTGCGGTTCCCGTTTCATGGCATGATTTTATCAAGGTTTCTCAGGCGTTTTTGTACAATGGAATTATCGGGTTCCAAATCCAGCGCTTCTTTGTATTCCGTCCTGGCTTCCTGCCAGCGGCCCTGCCTCTCCATGAGATTCCCAAGATTGTAGTGCACGACCGCCCAGTTTAAAACCAGCAATTCCATTTCGTATTTGCTTCTGGCTCCGGGTGCTATTTCTTTTGTTTTCAGTGCTTTTCTGTAACTGCTTTCCGCCCCGTCAAAATCTCCGCGCATCTCCTGCACTACGCCCAGATTGCTCAACGCCGCCGCATAATTTGGTTCCAGTTCCACCGCCTGCATCCATGCTTTTTCTGCAGCATCCATGCGACCAGCATCACGCAACACATTGCCCAGCTCAAAATACAACAAAGCCTTGCGGGGCGACTTCTCCAACGCCAACAGATACTCCCTTTCCGCCATGTTGTATTGCTGCTGCTTTTGGTCTTCAGGCAAGCGCACTGCTTTTAAAGCATACAAACTGCCTAAATGGCGGTGGATAAAGGCGTCCAATCCGTCCAAGGCCAGGGCTTTTCTAAAAGCCCATTCCGACAACTGAAACCAGTTTTCCGAACCCATCATCGCGTAAAAATCTATGCGAATCTGCCCCAATTGGTCGTAGGTCTGGGCGGAAAACGGATGCACAGCCAGGGCGCGCTGAAATTCCCGGTCAGCGGCCTTTAAATCCTGTTTATAGCGGTGGGCAATGCCCAGCTGTTCCAGGTATTGGCTCAGCAACGGCCGCGTGGCGGCAGTCGTGGCCGCCAGCAACAGCACTACCAGTACAATGACGACCGGTTGGCGGCTCATTTCCCATACGCGTTTCCTCCAGGCGCTGAGGTCTAAAACAGATTTTTCACCTTCCGCCCGCCCCCGGACTGAGGGGGCAACCGCAACTCCCAGCAGCATCATATACCAGAGGAATAATGCCGGGGGATGCCAGTTGAAATCAAACAAAGCCTGGACCGCCGCTCCGGTTAATGCACACCAGGCAGCGGCACGGATGAGGTGTTCATCCTCGTTCACGTCCTCCTCTGTCGCCGGATTCCGCAACTGCCGGCGCAGATGAGCCAAGACCCCCCAGATCAGCCAGAGGAGAAACAAACCACCCGGTATGCCGGTCTCGGCCATTGTCTGCAGGAATTCATTGTGGGCAAATTGCGCCTGCATGCCAAAGCGGGATAAACCGCGGATATTGGGAAAATTAAACCGTTCAAAAGCCCGGCTGAAATTGCCCGGCCCATATCCGGCCAGGGGTCTGTTGGCGGTCATTTGCAGGGCGGATGTGGACAGCTGCCAGCGCTCATAGAGCTGTCCGCCGTAATGCCTAAGGTCAGACAACCTTCTCCCGGTTTGAAATGGAAGCATAAAAACCAGCGCCACCATTAAAAGTAAAGCCAGCAACGAAAAGGTAAAATAAGCAGATTGGCGGCGTTTGACCCAGACCAGCAGCAAAACACTTCCGGCTGTCACATTCGCCACTCCTGCCAGCGAGCCGGTAGCCAAAAGCGCGAAAAAATTCACCAGGGAGCCCAAGGCATAAAGCATCCGCTCTTTTAGCCGGTTGCGGCTGAGAACAAATAGCGCCAGGCAGGATAAAAAACCCATGGCCAAAAACGCGGCCAGAAGATTGGCATTGGGCCAGCCGGCGGTGACGCGCATATCCGGACGAAAGCCGGCCTGTATCAGCGCCGCCACTGCCATTCCGGACGTACCCAGTAAAAGCACACGGGCCAGCAACTGGCCGGGACGATGGGCCTGGACCGTGATACTGTATACCATCAATCCCACCACTCCCAGAATTATTCCAGAAATCGCTCCGGCCGGGTGCAAAGACACCAAGGCAGACAAAACACCCCATACCAACAGGGTTGCCAAAGGCCAGCGCAGGGGCACCCGCTTTAATAGCTGATACCATGAACTCAGGGAATCGATTTTCCCAATCAAAAAGATTAGCGCCAGCAGGCTCACGGCACCATACAGGACTCCTTCTACCAGCAGGCTCTTGCCTCCCTTCCAAAGGACCAGGATACCTACGGCGCCTAATCCCCAGCGCACAACCTGCTCAAAGGGGGCGGACAGCTGCTGCGGCGCGCCCCGTCTGCAGGCGGAAAGCCCGACACAGGTTCCCAGCAGAAACCAAAAACCGATGCCGGTCTTCATAAAATTCAGATCCACATCCATCAACGCGTGCAATAACATCGCGCCGGTTCCGGCCAGCAATCCTGCAACCAGATGTTTTTGTTTTTCGTTTTTACAGTCGCGCATCCAGCCAATCACTTGCCTGCCAATGGCAGCCAGCAGCCAAACCCAGGCTCCTGCTCCCAAAAAACCCGTTTCGGCAAAAGCATGCAGGAAGAAGTTGTGCCCAAAACGCACATAATAACCCTGCGTGAGTTGGTAATCCGGAAACACCACGCCAAACATTCCCGGCCCCACACCGGTGATAAAATGATCCCATCCGATGCGCAGCGCACTGGCCCAGTTACAGGCCCTGGCCGTGGCATCCGACCAAAAGGCATAAGGGCCGCGGCTTATAAAAATAGTGGCAGCGCCCAGCAGCGCCAGCAGGCCGCCTGCCAGCCATACCCGCAGGGGCATGGCCCTGGCCGCGGACGACGGCACCGCAAAAACACGTCGCAGATAAAAATAGCAGGCCAGCCCGGCCATGGCGCAGATCCAGCCGCCGAGGGACCCGCTGGCGTACACTCCCGTCACCATGAGGACTATTCCCAGGCCGTATGCCCATGCTGCCCAGCGGCGGGTGGTTGTTGTCAACAGGGAAAAACCCAACGGCAGCAACAAGGCCAAAAAACCCGCCAAAAGATTGGGATAGGTGAACAAGGAAAAAGCCCGGCGGGAAAGCAGGCGATCGGCAACAGCCTGCTCCAGGGAACCATTGGGCTGTTGCGCGGCGTAGATATCCTGATAGGATTGCACCAGGCCTGCGGCATGCTGATAGATACCGTACACGGCCAGCAGGACCCCCAGCGTAAAAAACAACACCAGCATGGGCCGTACGCTGCGGATATGACGGGCCAGCATGGCTGCCAGCAGAAAAACCAGCAAAAATGAAAGTTCCCGGGAAAAAGGATTCAGACTATAGGCAGGATCATGCGAAAAAATGACAGCCAGGGTTTGGACCGCCAGCAACAACAACAGGGGCGGACCAAAAGGCATCTGCGCCAGGCGTTCCTGGTCGAAAACCATGGTCATCCAGGCCAGCAAACCAAGCAACAGCGTCCCTAAAACCAGCAGGGATACAGCCGGCCCCAAGTAAAACGGCGGGACTAATAGCAGCACTGCCAAAAAAAACGCCGTGCCCCAATAAAGGTTGCGACTCATCCACCGCGGATACCAGTGGCTAAGCAGAATGCTTTTCATCGTGCACCATTTGTGTCCAAATAAACTCTGCGAAATCTCGGTTTTCCCTTGCCAGACAAGCGTGTTCGGGCCCAGCACAATTTGGACAACTAGGACAGTGCACTCTTTTCAAGGATGGATTGAATGGCCCGTAATGCCAGCAAATAAGACTCTGCGCCGAACCCCATGATTCTGCCCGCCACCGCGCCGGCAATATAGGAGCGGTGGCGAAAAGTTTCCCGCGCGTACACATTGGTCAGATGCACTTCAACGGCGGGCAAACCCACGGATTTCAAAGCATCAAGAATGGCCACCGAGGTATGCGTAAAGGCCGCAGGATTGATGATGATCGCATCCGCCCACGGCTTGGCCTCCTGGATGCTTTCCACCATCTCCCCTTCATGGTTGGTCTGAATGATCCTCAATTCCATTTCCAGTTCCCCGGCCAGGCTGGTCAGGCGCTGGTTGATATCCTCTAGGCGTATTGACCCGTATATTTCCGCTTCCCGTGAACCGAGCATGTTCAAATTCGGGCCGTGGATGACGGTGATGTGTTTCACAGGTCCCTCCTGGATGTTTCCGGTTTCAAACCGCCCGCATTTTTTGACCGCCGCCGGTTTGCACGGTTTCGAAAATCGATTCAGCCGTTTTCATTACCACAGGAAATCCATGGGATCAACCACCCGGCCGTGTTCATAAATGGTGAAATGGAGGTGCGGACCGGTCACGCGTCCGGTGCAGCCCGCCCGGCCAATCAGCTGGCCGCGGTTTATGGTCTGTCCCTGGCGGACAAATATTTTATCCAGATGCCCATATACGGTTTGATAGCCGTTGTGATGGTCGATTTTAATATATTTGCCGATCGCCCCGCCCCATCCGGCCGCTGTCACCCTCCCCTCGGCTGCAGCGCCCACCCAGGTCCCCATGGGACAGGCAATATCCACGCCATTGTGGTATTTGGAAAAACCCAGCACCGGATGGATGCGCATGCCCACAAAAGAGGTGTAACGGCCGGCCAACGGCGAGCGGAACAGCGCCCTGCGGGCATACTGCTTGTGCATCTCCCCGGTCAGGCGGCGGGGTTTGGCGCCGGGTATAAAAAGCCACATGCCCGGAATGACTCCCCAAACCTCATCAATGCCATTGGCCTGCAGGATGCTCTCCTGTTCAACAGCATAATCCAGGGCAATGGAATCCAGGCTTTCCTGCTCCCGGACCTGATGCAAAGACCCTCCCCGGGAAGGAAGCAAAATAAGCTGGTTGGTATAGCAAATGACTTTTTCCAGATGCGGGTTGCAGCCGACAATGGTGTCAATGGTAAATCCGCGTTCTTTGGCGATCTGCCAATAATTATCCCCCCGTTTGATCTGATAGATTTCAAACGTGACGAAATCGGGATTGGCATAACGGACAAGCTCTGCTGCCAGGCTGGTCAAATCGTTTTCCGGTCCGCCTGCGGTCTGCAGGCTTGCTTCGAGCTGATCCAAAAACCTCACCAGCTCAGGACGCAAATTAAACCCGTTTCCTGAAAAGGCCTGCAAACGTTCAGGTGCAAAATAATGCCGCACCGGATCCGGAGAATGGAGAACAGGAACTGAAATATGCTGGCCTGGAGTTTGGATGGCTTCAGCCAAGGCAAATGCGCATAAAATACCTATCAAACCGAAGAATAGAAACCAGCGCACTGGCTGCATGTAAAAACGCGGGGTTTTGTGCACAAAATCTAGTTTCATATTTTGCATAATAGCATGGAATATAAACCCAGTCTAGATAAAAAGGCCGGTGTTTAAAGGGGAAAAATGGTGTTGTTTCAAAGCCGGCCGTGTGCGGCAGGATTGGGAAAGCCGTTTTTATCGCAAAAGCACGATTTTGCCTTTTTTCTCCTCGGAATCTGTTTTGATAATGTAAATGTATACCCCGGATGCCACTGGCCGGCCCTGGCTGTTGGTTAAATTCCAAAAAAGGCGGTTGCCAATACTGTCTTTTTTCAAGGTGGTTACCAGCTGGCCGCTGAGACTGTACAGGCGGATCACTGCCTGGTCTGGCAGGTTGGCAAAGGTTATTTGAGAGGTGGTTTTCAGCTCGGCGCGGAAAGGATTGGGGTATACCAGTATCCGGGAAAGGTCGGACGCCGCCACTTCCGGTGTGGGTGATGTGGTTGAAGTCGGGGATATGGTCGCAGTAGGCGAAATGGTATACGTCACGGAATGGGTCAGGGTGGGAGTAATGGTGGGTGTCCGGGTGGCGGTTGGGCTGAAAGTGCGGGTGAAAACCAGGGTTGCCGTATAGCTGGGTGTTCTGCTCGGAGTCGGGGTAATGCTGGGCGTGGGTGTAAAAGTAACAGACTCCGTGGCCGTAAGGGACAGGGTATATGTGGGAGTGGGTGTGGGCGTGGCCACAGGGGTGTCTGTCACCCAAACCAGCTCGTATAGCGACCAGTCCAAGCAGGCCGCGAAAACGGAATTTTGCCCTGTCCGGCCCTGGCCTACACACATTTTGTTCATGCTGGAGGTTGTGTCATAAATCTGTTGGGAATCCCAGGTATAGGTGGTGCCGTTCCAGGAGTATTCCCAAATGTCACCCGTGCCATAGTAGCCGGCATAGATGCGCTGCACGCCGTCATTGCGGCCGTCACCCATGGCCAGGCCGCGGCAGGAGTTGTTGTTGCCAGACGGCCCGCTGCTAATGGTCACATTCGACCAGGTACCGTCCATACTGGAAAAAGTAAATTCATTCACTATTCCGTCATCCTGCCCGCCATAAACAAAGATGGACTCCTGGCCATGGCGCCCGGGCCCTATTTCAACCATGAAGATGTCATCCCCGACCTCTGTTCCCATCTGCCCTAAAGAATCCCAGCCCGAACCGTTCCATAAGTATTCATACATGTAATTGTCCCTGCTGGCGCCGTAAAGATATACCACAGGACCAAGATCATTGCGCCCCGGCCCTACCGCCGCATGATAAAATGAATCACCGGCGGTGGTGCCGACATTTTCATATTCAAAGGTCGTACCAGTGGCGTTCCAGCGAAATTCTTTGATGAAGTAATTGGCGGGAAAACCGACGCTGCCGGAATAGATGTAATAATTGCTGTCTCCGTTTCTGCCTGCTCCTATGGTGCAGTAACTAAGATCAGTCCCCGTATTGCTATATTCCGTGCGGTTCCAGCTGCCGCCGTTCCAGAAAAACTCATGCAAGCGGTTGTCCAGACTGGTGGCATAAACATAGGTGGTGCCATTGTTTCTTCCCTGGCCGGCGGCAATGCCCCGAAAACCCTCATCATTCACGGACCCTATGGTCCCGCCCACCCAGGCGGCGCCATTCCAGGCAAATTCATAAACATAGTCGTCCGCGCAGGTGGCGTACACATAGCGCTCAGCGGATAGATTGCGGCCGGCTGTAACGGTTACGTCCCAGTAAGCCCCGCCGCCCGTGCCGACGGTATGTACTTCCCACATTGCCTGCACAGCCGCTGCCGTGGACAGGCTTGCCACCAGCGAAAGCACAAGCGCAATTTTTGGCATTGCAGCCCCTCGCCTCTTTTTTTCTATCATACCAAAAAACAAGGCTGTTTTCTAGTCGTATTATGCTCGGCACGCAAACGGCTTTGTCAAACAAAATGATGTCCATCACTGCGTACAGGTGGCATTTGAACCATCACCTGCGTCTGCTCATGAAATCCTCCGGAATAATACCATAAGTGTGTGCGATCGAGGCTGTCCAAACATATACTGCTCAGAAAGACGTGATGGCCGATGACACATTGGCGCCAGCAGGCAACCAAACTGCACAATTTGAACAACAATGCCGCAATAATAAATAATTTTAGCAATATAATACAGACCATCTGTTTACGCTTGTCTCCTGGCAGCATGCATTCAGCCCAACCAGACTGCGGACACTCCATAGTAATCTTGCTGCCTGCTGTTGCCAGAGGACTCCCGGACATTCTGTGACTTCAGCACGCCTCTTGCCAGGTTGTTGTCATTGTGAGCGGGCAAAAATAAATTCGCTGCTTACAGGGTGAATTTTTCCCCCAGGTATATTTCTTTGGCTTTTTTGCTGGTGGCGAGTTTTTTGGCGGATCCTGCCAGGAGGATCTTGCCTTCGTAAAGAATATAGGCGCGGTCGGTGATGCTCAGGGTTTCCCTCACATTGTGGTCAGTGATCATGATGCCGATGCCACGCTTTTTCAATTGTCGGATGATGTTTTGGATGTCCAGCACCGCAATGGGATCCACGCCCACAAAGGGTTCATCCAGCAGGATAAACGCCGGATCAATCACCAAGGCGCGGGTGATCTCCAAGCGCCGGCGCTCCCCGCCGGACAAAGTATAGGCTTTTTGCTTCCGCAGGTGGGAAATGCTTAATTCCTGTAAAAGCCTGGTCAAGCGCCGCTCCTGCTCCAGGCGCGGCAGGGAGAGGGTTTCCAGAATGGCCAATAGATTTTCCTCAACCGTCAGTTTCCTGAAAACCGAGGATTCCTGGGAGAGGTAGGAGATGCCCAGGCGTGCGCGGCGGTACATGGGCAATTCCGTGATATCGAGGGAATTCCCATTCCCGTAATGGAGCCGGATCTTGCCGCAATCCGGCTGAATCATTCCCACCACCATGTAAAAAGTAGTGGTCTTGCCCGCGCCGTTTGGCCCCAAAAGGCCGACGATCTCCCCTCTTTTTACTTCCAGGTTCACTTCATTGACCACGCGCTTCCGGCGGTAGATTTTAACCAGGGAGTCCGTGGACAGTGCCCGCACGTTGGCAATGGCGGTGTTTTTTTTATTTTTCATTTCCATTTCTGTCTACTCCTGGCTTGTTTCCTGCCGGTCCTGCGGCAGAATGACGGCCCGGGCCGAACCCGTGACCTCATACGTCTTGTCTTTGACATACAGGGTGATGAGGTCGCCGGTGATCTGGTTGTGCCGCTGCTGGACCACAGGCAGGACTTTTCCCTTTTGCTCCCCCGGGGAAAGCTCCAGCACGCGGTCCCGGTGGTGGTAGGTCAGCATTTCCGCCGTGGCGGTGGTGTCCTGGTAATGCACCACCACTCCGCCCGTGGCCACGGCGATTTCAGCCCGGTTGTTCCAGTCCAGCTGATCACTGCGAATGCGCAGCACCTGCCCTTGATCGTCCAGGGTGTTGATGTGAACATCCTGGCGCATGGTGACATTGGTGAGGTCGTCTTTATAATCCAATTGCTGCGCAGTGGCCGAAACACTGCGGGCATAGTCCACCAGATATACGCCTTGGCGGGCATACGCCGTTCCCGCCTCGGAACGAAGCTGCAAATAGGGCGTAAAAAGCCAGGATTGCTCCTGGTTGACTTTCACCCGGCCGGTAAAAACCGTCACCTTGCCCTGTTCCTGATAGGCCATGCGGTCCGAGGTGATGTGCATGGGTTGATCCTTGCGGGGGGGGGTAAGTCTTTCGCTTTGCGGCTCCGGAACCGCCCCGCCTGGCGCCGCTTCTTTGCGTTCGATGACCACGCGTGATTTTTCACCGATATGCACGGTGGAAGAAGCGCACCCGCCGGTCAGCAGCACAGCCGCGACCCCTATCCGCCATATGCCGGATCTCATGGCATCCTTCCTTTGTCCCGCTTTTTATCCGTCTGGTCAAACTCCTCCAGGGAATCGACCTGGATTTTTACATCAGCCAGCACTTCTATGTGCTTTAATTCATTGTCAGTCCGGAGTCCCACTCCGGTCAAAATGCTGTCCCGGCGCACCACTCGCACCGGCAGATCCGTGTAGATCTTCTGCCGGCGGTGATCCCAATTCAACCGTTCAGTAAACAGCCGCACCCCTTCCTGGGAAATCATGACCACGTTTTTCTCCGCCCGCATGTCATTGGTTTCGGTCTGGATCAGCCCCCGCTTTGCGGTCAGCGTTGAAACCACTTTCCCGTCGCGCCAGTATTCTATATGAATATCCTGCGCTTTGGCCAGGTGTATTTTTTCATAAATTTGTGCGGCCCTGGCTGTAAACTCCCATTCCCGGGTCTGGGCCTGGGTGGCGGCCATCCGAAAACCCTCAAAAAGCATGGTCGGTTCTTCGCTGCCGCCGGTGATGGGAGCCAGGCGGATCTCGGGAGGCGCTTCACTGCAGCCGGCGAGCAACAGCAAAGACAAAACCGTTGCGAAGAGCATCCGTTGACAGCTTGTTTTGGTCCTGTTGCTGCCGGATGCTGTCTCGTTGGCCGAAGCCTTCATCACCTTCCACCCTCTTCCCTGGCCTGTTCGGGGCGGCTTTTCCAGCGCTGGTGGAACCAAACCCATTGTTCCGGAAAACGGCGCACATATTTTTCTATCACCTGGTTGCACAACTGCGCGCTGGCCTGCAGGTCGGTTTCTTCATCGCCGGTGTGGGGCAAAGTCAAGGCCGGTTCGATATAGATGTGATGGCGGTCGTTTGGCTGCCGCGCGATAAAAACCGGCACTACCGGCGTGCCCAATTTGCGGGCAAGACGGAAAATGCCGATGGGTGTCTTGGCCGGCTGGTTGAAAAAGGGGGCGAACCGCGAATCCACGCTGGTATCCTGGTCGTTTAAGACTCCCAGCAAATGATTCTGCTTCAGGCAGCGAATAATATCCCGCGTTGCCTGTCTGCGCTGAATCACCACAATCTGGTGCCTCCGTCTAAATCCGTTGAGCATCTCATCCAGGCGGGGATCGTAAAGCACCTGTGCCACCACGGCCGTCGGCCATCCCTGCTGGCGCATGAAGATTGGTAAAATTTCCCAATTGCCCAAATGGGCCGTCAGGCAGATCACGCCCCGCCCTTTTTCACGGGCTGCACACATATGCTGCAGGCCTTCGGCTTTTTCCACCCGGCGCACAATGGCCGCAGAGGAGTATCCCATCATTTTGAAAAGTTCAAAGGCATTCCTGCCCAGTGCGGCAAACATGCTCCGCGTCGCCGCCCGCCGCTTTTTTTCAGGGAGTCCGGGAAAGGCTGCAGCCAAATGCCGCCAGGCCCTTTTTCTCTCCTTGGGTACCACGGCATGAAAACATCTTCCTAATAGAGCCCCGCACCCCAGGGCCCAGGCATGGGGAAAAAGGCGCGCGCTGTTGACCACAGCGCATATCATCCAGTAGATGAGCTTATTTTTGACTTTTTGCCACATCGCGACCAAGTATCTGCGCCATGACTTTCGACCAAGTGCCCTGCGCCCGCAAAATTTTTTCCACCACCTCGCGGACCGCGCCTTGACCGCCCGGATTTCGCGTCACCCAATGCGCCGCCTGCTTTACTTCCCCGGCGGCATTGGCCACGGCTACGGCCAAACCGGCTTTTTCAAAAACCGGCAGGTCCAGAAGATCATCGCCTATGTATCCGGTGAGCGCGGCCGGCACTTTTGCCTGCAAACACAGCTCGGCAAAAGCCGGCGACTTCTGTTTTTTTCCCTGCATCACCAAGTGCACGCCGCACTCCTGGGCGCGTTGATTGACAATCTTGCTCTCCCGGGCAGAGAGAAAAGCCACTTGCAGGCCGCCCAAGCGGGCCAGGGCAAAACCCAGCCCGTCCTGCACGCAAAAACGTTTGGCTTCGTGTCCCAAATTATCCAAGACAATGCCGCCATCCGTCAGGACGCCGTCCACATCACAGACCAAAAACCGGATGCCCTTGAGGCGCGACCGCAAGGCAGGGGCCCTCAGCATCAAACCACCCCTGCATCAAAAAGATCCAAAAAGTGCACGATCCCCAGCAACTGCTTCTTGGCATCCACCACCAACAGGACAAAAATGCGTTTGTCCTGCATGACCCGGACGGCTTTGATTGCCAATTCATCTTCACGCAACACAATCGGACGCGACGTCATCACCTGGCTCATGGTATATTTTGAAAAAGAGCGTTCCTTGCCCACCAGGCGCCTTAAATCGCCGTCCGTGAATATGCCCGCCAGCCTGCCTTTGGTGTCCACCACCCCTACGCAGCCGAAGCGTTTGCGCGTCATCTCATAAACCGCGCTTTCCAGGCTTGCCTGCCGCGCCACCTTGGGGATAGCCTCGCCGGTATGCATAATATCCCTAATCTTGATCAGGCTTTTTCCCAGTTCCCCGCCGGGATGAAGCTTGCTGAAATCCTCGGGTTTAAAGCCGCGGCGGTTCATCAAACTTACGGCCAAGGCGTCGCCCATGGCCAAAACCGCGGTCGTGCTGGCTGTCGGCGCCAGTCCCAGCGGACAGGCTTCCTCGCGCACACCCACGTTTAAGACCACATCCGCGTTCACCGCCAGGCTGCTGCCGGTTTTGCCGGTCATGGCAATCAGCTTCAGGCCCAAGCGCTTGAAATGCGGTAAAAGGCGCACCAATTCCTCGGTTTCGCCGGAGTTGGAAATGGCGATGACAATGTCTTGCGGGACTAAAATGCCCAGATCTCCGTGAATCGCCTCGGAGGCGTGGACAAAAACGGAGGGTGTGCCCGTGGAAGCCAGGGTGGCGGCAATTTTCTGCCCGATAACGCCGGACTTGCCCAAACCGGTGACAACCACCCGTCCGGGGCATTGAAAAACCATTTCCACGGCACTTTCAAATTCAGGGCCGACCTGCCGCACGAGATCCGCGATGGCCTTGGCTTCGATGCGCAGCACGCGCTGGGCGTCCTGAATGACAGGGGAGAGATGAGAGCGGCGCTTCGGCATTAATCCACGTACAGGATGCGCGCACAGTTGTCGCAATACAACAACCCGCGGTATTTTTTCAGCTCGATGGTGGCTTGGGGGCGGATGGACAACCGGCAACCCGTGCAGACGTCGTTTTCAATGCGGGCCAAGGCCCTTCCGCCTTTGGCATTGCGCAGACGTTTGTACAGATCCAGATAATCATTTCTGACCTCACGGGCGGCGGCATCCCACTGCGTTTGAAATCCGGCTATTTCCTTGTCCAGGCGGTTGATTTCGCGCTCATTGGCGTTTTGATGGGAATCCGCTTCCTGTTCGGACCGCTTGATGTCCTCTTCGGCCGCATGGAGCGCGGCCTTTTTTTCATCCTCGGCCACCATCATCTCCAGAATGCGTTCCTCCAAAAGCGCGTTTTCCTGCTTTTTTTGCTGCATTTCCTTCTGGAGCGTGCTGTAAGCCTCGTTGGTCTTTACCTCAAAGAGCTGCCCGCCCATTTTCCGTATTTCTTCCGTCTTTTGTTTGGAGTCCCGTTCAGCTTCGCGGCGGTCTTTCAGGAGGTTTTCTATCTCTATTCTTCTGTCATGGAGGCTGGCACGCAGATTATCGATGGATGCCTTGTGCCTCTGCGTGTCTTCGGCCAGTCTGTCTCTGTCATGGTTTCGCCGGATAATCTCATTATCCAATTGTTGCAATTCCATCAACGCCTGCAGCTGTTTTTTAATGTTCTGGGCGCTTGCAGAAAGGGTTTCGTCCATCAGGACGCCTCCTTGGAATCGGTCCACGGCATGGTCCTCGCTTTGGGGAGGATGAAATAAAAACCAAAAGGCCTTGGCGCCGGCATCACAACCCTTCCCGCCCGTCTCCTGCGCGCAGACCCCTAAAAAAAGAGAGAAATTTTCTCCGTGTTTTCTGGTGGGCGGAAAAGGATTCGAACCTTCGACTTCCACCATGTGAAGATGGCACTCTAACCAGCTGAGTTATCCGCCCGTGTTCTTTAAGAGGGTGATGATACAATACGAAAAGACCGGGCGTCAAGGGGAAAAGAAGCATTACGAAAGCATTTTTCGCAGCTGGTTAACCTCGCGCCCGTCTAGCCGCCGTGTGCTGCCGGATTTGATAGTCCCTAAGGAAATTGGGCCGAAGCGGAGCCGGTGCAACCCGCGCACTTTGCAGCCCCAGTGCATGACCAGGCGCCGCACTTCACGGTATTTGCCTTCACGCAGGCAGAATTGGTAGGAACGTCCGTCAGCGGGCTTTCCTGTTTTTTGGACTTCGAAGGGGTTGCAGGCGGTGCCGCCCTTAAGCGTCACTCCCCGGCGCATGGCGGCAAAGATGTCTTCCGGCAGGGGTTTATTGGTCACCACTTGATAAACCCGGGGAATTTTATTGCCAGGGTCCAATAGTTTTTGGGCCAAACGAAAATCATTGGTGAATAAAAGCAAACCCGTGGTGGCGCGGTCCAGTCTCCCCACTGCTTCCACCCGCGGCAGTCCGGGCGGCAATAAATCGTACACAGTCTTCCTTCCCCAGTCCTCTTTGCGGGTGGTGGTCACCTCTGCGGGCTTGTTCATTGCCAGCCAGAGGAAAGGATATGCCTGCAAAACACACCTCCAGTATCATCCCGGCAAATGTGCCGTCCATATCATCCACCGCGCTCCTGCCCCCAACCTGCATCTGGACCGGCAAACAATAAAGCAGGGTTTGCGTTGTATCATAAAACCATACCGATATAAATGATATTTTTAAACCTCTGAAAAAGTTTTTTTAGCCGTCTGCCTTAACGGCTGTCTGGAATGGGGACGAGACGGCGGCCGCCCACCTCATGGCGGCCG
>JAFGIQ010000072.1 GCA_016929575.1 candidate division FCPU426 bacterium | reverse complement strand
TTTTGGCGGATGTGCTCAATCCCTGCGGTTTGTGCACGCGTTCCCGCCCCACCTTGGCAAAAAGATATCTCCGGCAGTCTGGGTGCCTACCGGCGCCAATTTTTCAATAGTGATCGTGTCTTTCTCAATCTCAATTTGGACACTTGTGTCTGGATACATACGATTTGCATTTTGAATGATTAACAGGTCTTGCCGGATGCAAAACAAAGAAGTTTTTTCCTGGACGCAGGGTCTACTCCCAGGTGATATGCCAAATCCAGCGCCGGGGATCGTCTTCCTCCAAATGCACCCGCAGATTCCGGCAACCCACCAATTCCAGTATGCCGACAATATAGCCCTTTATCAACCGCCTATAAATCGGGGACAAAGACGGATAATGGGTCACAATCATGCGGATCTCGTTCTCTTGTCCTGTTCTTTCCACTGAGGCCTGGCCTTCGTCGTGCAGCTCGCGCCATAATTTCGCGGTCTGCTTAAAAAACCAGGATACGTGTGTAAAATGGAGGAAAACCCGGTAAATACCGGTCATGTGCTGAATGGCGCGCTCCCGGCCCAGCCGCTCTATCCCCTGCGGGTCCCCGGGATAAAGCACCTGCACGGCCTTCTCCGACATGCTTGCCCCAAGCGTGATGGATACCCAGTCCCGGCCGTTCACGGTATGATATATTTTTTCCTCGTCAGGAGTGAGCAGGGCAAGAAATTTCTTCTCCGCTTCTCCCCTGCCCTGCCGCAGGATGTTCCGCAAAGCGGTAATTCCCGTTCCCCTGTAATGCGCCATAGCCTTCCCCTTTTCAGAATCATTACATCCGATCGACAATCTGGCAAGCAGCTTTTGACCCCTCCCGGACAACTTTCTTTTTTCCTCGCAGATGTCATCGGGCGGAGGGGACAGCAACCAGGCCATGAAATTTGCAAATGTGCCAAATAGAATCCCGCCTGGCAGCCAACCTAGCAAAATCAAAATTCCGAGAGGTATATATGAAAAATAACACGAATGTGAGGGGCTGATACAGCAAAATATTTCCCAATCCCCGGCCAATTTTAAAGCTGCCTAGGCCCGGGGCAAATGCACGGAAGGATGGAGGGCCCGGCTGAGGAAAGATCCCAAGGCATAAAGTGAAGGCGGCCTGGGCCAGGCCGGCAAAGACCCTCTTTGCCACCAATCGCCGGCAGCAACAGCAGGCGCCCCGTCCAGGTGCCTCAACCGTTTTGTTTTATTACACTGGAATCCGGCCCAGCACTCTCAACAGTCCGTCCAGAATAGTATATGGGTGCGGCGGGCATCCCGGAATATAAAGATCTACAGGCAGCAGTTTGTCCACGCCGCCGCACACCTCCCGGTGTCCGGCATACAATCCGCCGCTAATGGCACAAGCGCCCACTGCAATAACCAGCTTGGGTTCCGGCACAGCGGCATAGGTTTTTTGCAGAGCCAAATGCATGTTGCGGCTGACCGGTCCGGTGACCAACAAGCCATCCGCGTGCCGCGGCGAGGCCACAAACTGGATGCCGAATCGCGCCAGGTCGAACACGGGCGTATTCAGCACATTGGTATCTGCTTCACAGGCATTGCATCCTCCGGCACTGACCTGTCTTAGTCTCAACGCCCTTCTCAGGACCTTGACCATTTTTTTATCCGCGCTCCCCGCTGTTGGCAAAGGCTTTTCTCCCAAAACCAGGGCCTGGCGTCTGTCCGCAGCCATAATATGGCTGCGGGAAAACCGGATGGCGCCACTGGTGCAAACCGCCTCGCATTTCCCGCAAAAAATACATTTGCCCAGGTCCAGGCACGCTTGCTCCTGCTGCATCTGGATCGCCTCTGCCGGGCAGACATCCAGGCATTTGCTGCAGTTGTTGGCGCAGCGGGGGGCGTCAAACACAGGACAGCCGCGGTAGGCTTCAGGCAATTCCGGGTTTTTCTTCGGAAAGGGATGCGTCCGGTATCCTTGCCGCCATCGTTCCACCAGTTCCTTAAGCACCGTTTCTTGTCTCCCCGTTTCAAATCAGACTGCAATCTTTCCGTCTCCGAGATCATCTCTCAGAGGTCATGGCCGCAGTAGGACAAGTTAAAGCTCTTGTTGCAAAGCGGAAAATCCGAAATCTGCTGGCTGCGCATGGCCAGGGCCAAACCCATCCAATTGTGCAAAGAGGGATCCACTACTTTATACCTGGAAAACCGCCCGGCTTCATCCGTCATGGCAACATGGCAGATCTCTCCGCGCCAGCCTTCCACCAGGGAAACAGCCATCTGGCAGGCGTTTGTCTTTTTTGTCTCCCTGCGTACGGGCCCGACAGGAAGGGATAGCAGTTGCTCTTGAACAAAAGCCGCGGACCGCTGTATTTCCAGCCACCGCACATAGGCGCGCCCGAAAACATCGCCTGTGTGCCAGGTGGCAATCGGAATATGGGTTACGGTATACATCCCCGCGGGAAACTCATAGCGCACATCGCGTTCCAGTCCGCAGGCCCGGGCCGCCGGGCCCACCAGCCCCAGGTGTTCACAATCCTTGCGCCTCAGTCTGCCCGTGTCTTCAAGCCGCGCCAGCACTGAAGGTGTGTTCCATAAAAGTCGAACTGCCGTTTTAACATCCTTCACTGTTGCCGCCAGACTTCGTTGGATGTTTTCGATTTGGTCTGCCCGCAGGTCATGCAATGTGCCTCCCGGGCATATCAGGTTGCGTCCAAAACGGCTGCCGCAGATACTGGCCGTAAGGTTGAGAAAATCTCCGCGCAGCCTGCCGCAAAAAAATGCGGCAGGAAGATAGCCGGTGTCGGCGGCCAGGGCCCCCAAATCGCCCGTATGATTTGCCAGTCGTTCCAATTCCAAGGCTATGGCGCGCAAAGCCTGCGCCCTGGCCGGAACTCTGCATCCGGCCAAGGCTTCATGGAGCTGGCAATAGGCAAGGGCATGCCCGATGGTGGTGTCCCCGGCCAGTGTTTCCATGTAGTGGATCGTCCGTTTATCCGGGCCGCCAGGCAATACACGTTCAACCCCGCGATGCTGATATCCCAATGAAATCTCCAGGTGCAAAACTTCCTCGCCCAGGCATTGAAAACGGAAATGACCGGGTTCAATGACGCCCGCATGCACGGGGCCCACGGCCACTTCATGCACCTCACTTCCAGCCAGCTGGTAGTAATCCATGACCCCTGGAAAATCCGGCCCATTTTCACAGCCACCCGCCTTCCCGCCGGCACTGTAGCCGCCGTGAAACCGAAGGGGTTTCAACCAGCAATGACCTTCAGGCAGCACACCCCATTGCTCGAAAATCTCCCTTTCAAAGACAGCCGCCTGCGGACATTCCGGCGTTAGCGATTGGTATGTTTTTCCCACCACCGTCTCTAAAACACTCAGCACCCCACCTGCGTTCTGCGCCAGCAGCGCCGTTAGCTTAAAATTTCCCCGTCCCGTTTCCCTGGCAAACAGCGCCGCCAAACGGGCGCCTGACCGCACGGCCGCTAAAATTTGTTCCCGGAAAGCCTGTTCCGAAAAAACCGGAATATCTTCCATCTGCTGTGAGCGGCCGTTGTATACTCTCAGCGGGATTTTGGTCGCCATGGCTTATAATCCTCCGAATAATACGGCTGTCTCGTGCAAAACGCGCCGGAGAGGCGACGGCAGGTACAATCCCAGCAGCAGCACAATGCCGCCCAGCACGGCCGGAGGCGCGATAAAAGCAATCGTTTCGCGAAACCCGGTTGACAATCTGCTGGTGTTTTCGCCCTGCGCCATGCCCATGACCGTCGCAGTCATGGCGATAAAAATAATTGCCAGGAACAAAAGGAATGCTGCTGCCGTAACAGGGCGGCCGCCTTCAAGGGCTGCTTTAAGTATGATCAATTCGCTCCAAAATGTTCCAAAAGGCGGCGCGCCGGCAATGGCAAAGAAGCCCGCCACCCACAAGGCGCCTGAAACGGGCAGGGATTGCCATAACCCCCTGATTTTGTCCGCCGACTTGGTGGCATGTGCGGACAATATATTTCCGGCTACGAGAAAAACCATGCCCTTGGCAAACGCGTGGTTCACTGCGTGGAATATAGCTCCAAAAACGCCTGCGCCTCCCAGACCGATTCCCAGCGCCATAATGCCCATGTGCTCAATGCTGGAGTAGGCGAGCAGACGCTTATAATCCCTCTGGCCGATGATGAAAACCGCCGCCACTGCCATTGACAGCAATCCCAAGGCAATCAGCGCGTCCCGCCCATACGCCGCTTGTCCGGCCGCCGCGCAAATTTCCCGCAGCCGCAGGATCCCCAGAAAAGCGCAGTTGAGAAGCGCGCCGGAGAGCAAAGCCGATACTACCGCGGGGGCTTCACTGTGCGCATCGGGCAACCAGGTATGCATGGGCGCCAGGCCCATTTTGGTGCCGTAGCCAATGAGTAAAAGCAGGAAGGCGGCTTTCAGCCAAGGGATGTTTAGTTCCCCGGCCCGGCGGATAAGCTCACCGGCAACCAATGGGATGGCTCTGTTTCCAGGCCCGGCCGCTGCCACTGCCAGGAAAAATGTGCCCAACAAAGCCACCGCAATACCCACTGAACAAAGGAGCAAATATTTCCAAGTCGCCTCCAGTGAGCGGTCGTGGCGATGAAAGTAAATCAGGGGTGCGCTGGCCAGGGTGGTGGCTTCAACCGCCACCCACAGCAACCCGAAATGACGGCTGACAACAACCAGGGTCATCGTGGCCAGAAATAGCAGCAGGCAGCCGCTAAAAACCGCCTCTGGTGCATTGTTCAGCAGCGTCCCGGACTCCGGTTGCCCTTTTCTTCCCTGCGTCTCCTGTCTCAGATACCCGGCAGCATAGATGGATGCTGCGAGAAAAAGCACGCTGGTGACGCTCAAAAAAACCATGCCCGCCGCATCCAATCCCAGCCAGCCGTTCATGACCGGCTGCGGCGCGCGCTTCCAGGCTTTGACAACCAGGGCGAGATGCAGCATCGCCGTGGCGACAAGGACTTTTCTCCGCACGCGATCGGAGCGAAGTACAAAAGCGGCCAAAGCGCCCAGACAGGGTATTGCCAGCAGCAACAGGATCATTCCTCAAACTCACCTTCCAAGTTTTTTTTCCCTTTCATGAGGACCGGTTTGTACGATTTCCGCCAGTCCCGCAGAAACGCCAGCCGGTGTGTATCCACATGATCAAATTCACGGCTGATATGAAAAATGATAATCCCCATCACGAAAACCGCCACAAATACATCCAACAACACGCCCATCTCCACCAGCCAGGGCTGTTCAATGGCCAGCACGGCGCCGAAAGCATAAATGCCGTTTTCCATAACCAGATATCCCAATACCTGAGTCAGTGCCTTTTTACGCGTCATGATCAGAAACAACCCCACCAGGCCGGTAAAAAATGATGCTGGCACAACCAGACCCGAAGGTGCGGGCAATGGCATTTCCAGCCTCCGGCCCAATGCCAGGAAAACGCCCAAAGCGACAACGCCGAATACTATGGAAGATGTGTAGCCCACAAACGGTTCTATTTCATGCCTGATATTTGCATCACGCAGGGCTTTCAGCAACAGCCGGGGGAAGACCACTCCCTTCACCATCAGGGCCGTGGCGGCGAGCAGCAGAGGGCGCACGCCTAAATCCGGAGCATGCCGCAGCAGCGGCAGACCACCGAGCACGATTCCCTGGAAAGCAACGATGCGGATGCAGAACGATATCCGGCTAGATCCCAGAAGCACCAGATCAGCAAGCACCAGCAGCATCATCAAGGCGTCAATCCAAACGGCCATTTTATTACCTCAACAAAAGAATCAATCCCAGAATGGCGAAAGCGCTGGCCGCCACCAGCAGCTGCGGCACGCGCGCCAGCCGCAGCCGGGCCATGACTGATTCAACCACTCCGACCACAACACCCAAAAACAGCGGGCCTAGCAACAAGAGCAACCCGTCCAGCCAGACGCCACCAAAACGCAGCGGAAGCAAAATGCCGCTTATCACAATCGCCATGCTCCAGAATTTAAGCGCCGCGCCATACAGGATAAAGCCGAGATCAGGGCCGCTATGGTCCAGAACCATAGCCTCATGAACCATTGTCAGCTCCAAATGCGTATTCGGATCATCCACGGGAATGCGGGCGTTTTCAGCTAAAATAATCACAAACAGGGAGGCCATCAATAAAATCAAGGCCGGCGCGGACTGCTGCCAGCCTGCGCTGGAAGAAGACAGCATGCCGGAAAAGGAACTTTGCCGGGTTGCAGCCGCTACCCCTGTGAGACACAAAAAAAGGGCCGGTTCTGCCAAAGCCCCTATCCAGACTTCGCGGCTTGCTCCCATGCCCTCAAAACTGGAACCTGTGTCCAAAGCTGCCAGTACGGTAAAAAAACGCATCAGGGCCAGAAGGCAGCAAAAGAGAATAAAGTCGCCCGCGAAGTGAATCAAAGCCTGCCCGCCGTTTAAAGGCAGCAAGGCCAAGGCTGTTAACAGGCAAGCCAAGCCGATGACGGGGCTGGCGCGAAACACCCAGCTGGTGGTGCGGCTGTATACCGCCCCCTTGTGCAGGAGTTTCCAAAAATCATAGTACCCCTGCAGCCATGGTAATCCCCGCCGCCCTGCGAAGAAGGCCTTGGTTTTGTTGATCACGCCGGGCAACAACAGCGCCAGCAGCAGATTCAACAGCCAGAAAACAATCGCCGTCATCTTCATCATGCGCTAGGCCCTCAACTTCCACAACAGCAGCGCCAGCAAGGCAAGCGCAACGTAGAGCACGTAAAGCTGCACCCGGCCGTGCTGCAGCCAGCGCAACCTGGAAAATCCCCAGATCAGGCTCCGAAAAACAGGAGCATACAGCCATTCGTGGAACAAATCCGGCGTTTCCGTGTGCAGGCTGCCTGCTTTGGGAAAAAAGCCTTTGATCAAAACGCCTGTTTTCCTGCCCCGCAAAATGCAGGCAAAAAGATCCGTCAGCGGCCGGGCAAATGAGGAAGCCGTATACTGCATGCGCGCCGAGGGTTGCGCATAGCCGCAATCCCAAGTGCTGCTTTCAGATTTGGGACGGCCGGCCAGCAGGAGTTTCCGGGTGACGGCGACTATCGCAACGGCGGCCAGAAACCCGCACGTCAACCCGCAGATACTGAGCAGGGATCGTCCGGCTGCCAAAAATTCAGCCTGGACCTCATC